>CABMHZ010000182.1 GCA_902386115.1 uncultured archaeon
ACTGACCACGCGCCACACCCCCCAACCCCCAACTGTCATGATGGAATGAACCACCCACCCCATAACTATATTGTATTCCCCACCACCCACCGAATGCTTAATAACCCTATAAAAAACGCCTGCCAGTACTGCCACGGTACATCGCACGAATGGAGCGCTTTGACTGCAATCATAAACCCTAAATGATCCGGAATATATTTATGTATATCTTCCTTTCAGAGGTTTTGGATTTGAATGATTATACCGTGGGGCAGGAGCCACTGACCCGGTCACATTAATAAAAGAATGACATCCAAGGCAGGTAAATGGGCTGCCGGAAACATTATTGGAATTGGATGATGCAGCATTCCCCGGCGTAATTCCATATGAATGCAATATTGATTTATTACTGTCCATGCTGGCGGCACCATTGTAAAAAGGTCCATGTATTTTATTGTTGCTGATGATCATACCGGATGCGGTTAGATTATTACTACTCCCCGCAAAAAGCCTGTAATCATTTAATATATTATTTTTGTTACCATGACACCTGTCATCATCGCAGTACCTTGTACCAACTGTATGGACTTCACTCACGGGGGTGCTGACCCCCATTAATTCAAGGTTATGGCATAGCTTGCATATCTCTGATCCATCAATATCGCCATTCCCGTTGAGATCAAGGTCATAGAGCCTTGCCGTGTTGTTATATATCCACATCGACCCATTCCACACCCAGGTATCGTTCGCCCCTTTTTTAACACTGTCCACGTTCGTATAGATAAATCCCGAAGGATCATAGCTTATACCTCCGACCTGGAGATAAGTCGTATAATTCTTGTTCCCTGCTGCCCTTTTATGCGCATCAAAAACTATTTTCTCGGAAGAATTCATGTCCATAAAAGCATCAAACCTGTGGCACGCCACGCAGTCAACGTTCCTGCCGCTAATGAAGGTATGCTGTCCTCTCCCCACAGCCTGGATAACAGGCGTCTGGAAAAGCAGAGTTATTATGGATGTAAAAAGTATAATATAAAGAGCCAGTTTTTTTGCTTCCATTATCTATCCTCCTGAGACATTATTAAAGAACTGCTTCGCCCTCAGGTATGCGCCTGCCCTGTCCCCTTTCTTGAGGATATAATGAGCTGATTGGTTCAATCCGCTCATACCGCTATGAATATCTATGGAGCCTGTTGCGACATCATAGCCTGAATGGCAGTTCGTGCAATATATGTTCTTCGTAAGGTTATGCGCCAAGTTGACATTGAACTTTGCCGTGAGATTGGGATTATACCCGTGGCAGATACATCCTGCATTCCTGTGCACACTTGTATCAACGCTTGCAACCCTCTCAGGATGGCATTTTACACAGAATTCAGCCGCTGCCGTGGACTGCTTGTCAGCGGTTTTGTTGAGATATAAGGAATGGCTTCCCGGATAGAAAGCAGATGTCAGCATTATCCCTGACGAAATAGCAAGAGCTGTTATTAATACCATTAAAAGTCTTTTTTCATTCCTGGAGAATATCATCGTGCTTTCTCCACCATTTTTGCGGTGTTAAAAATCCTGTACAATTTTTAGTATATAGGGTATGTAGTAAACTCCTTTTATATAATGCTTGCCAATTGCTCACCGTATTGGAACTCAGGCTTTACATAATGTTTTGTCGGGACAATATCAACGATCATGAATAAAAATCGTATTAATCTGTCAAATTTGTGCTTTTACCGATCACGATCATGCCGCCATTGTCTGCAAGACCTGGCGAATACCAATATTTCTATTTTTAAAAATTAAAACCCGGCATCTGCCAGTTGCTGTACCGGCATAGAATATGCTTCGGGTTCCAATGTTAGATCTATTTCCGGGAGAATGTCCACGTAATTTATCAATTCATGGAAAATCTCATGCCTGGGACTTACGATAATGACATGAGCCGGAGGATGTATCTTACGCAGCCTTCCGATCGCCGCACTCGCCTCATCCGAGAGAGGCACGATGGATGCAGCTTCGCAGCATGTTCTCAATGGACTTTTCATTACATGTATGAGAATATTATCTGCAAAAGCAGGTTCCAGTCTCCTTGCCTTATCAGCGAACGTAAGACGCGCATATCTGACAAGATCACAGAGAGCGGTCTTAACTTTGGACATATCGTCTGCCCTGACGACTGCCAGCGCATTGATATTTCCATTCTGTTTTTGAAATAAATCCATTTTTTATCAATTGGAACATATAGTAGGATAGATATAAACAAGAGTGTTACTAAAGTACTACTTTTTTACTACTCTACCATCTTGCAGGCTCCTGATACCAATCGCACGGTTTATATCATTCCTGGAATGTATATCCGCCGATGAAAAGAGAGTATCTTAATTATTTTCCAAAAGCCTCATTCTACACAAACCAGCTTGAAGCTATGGATGCCATTCACGCGGCTCTTATCAAAAAACATATCGTCCTGTTTGAAGGGGCTTGCGGGACAGGAAAGACCCTGAGTTCTCTTGCCCCGGCTCTTCATACTGCAAAACTTGAAAAAAAAACAGTCGTTATAGCCACAAACGTTCACCAGCAGATGGCGCAGTTCATCGAAGAAGCAAGAGAGATACAGAAAAAGAACAATATCAAAGTCATAGTCCTGAAAGGCAAGATGCTGATGTGCCCGAAACCGAATATGGATTATGACACCTGCAGCCTGCTGCGTGATAATACCTACAAATTGCTGGAACAGGAAAAAGACCTTTCGCACCTTAAAAATGAGATGAAATCAGTCAAGGACAAACAGAAAAGAGTAAAAGAAACTGGTCTTATTGAACTTCAAAGCGAATTGAGCAGGGAATCAGATAAATACGAAAGGCAGCTCCATGACCTTCAAAAAAATTCCTGCGACAAACTTCTTGCGCTTCTTAGGAACGATAATGATGATTTCAAAACCTGGCTTTTCTCAGGCGTTCGAACACCGGAAGAAGTTGCAGACTGGGCTTTTTCGAATGACTGCTGCGGATACGAACTTCTCAAAAGGTATATGAAAGAAGCAGACCTCCTGATATGCAATTACCACCATTTCCTGGACCAGGATATACGCACAAATGTCCTGGGATGGATGGACAAAGGTCTTAAGGATATCATAACGATCTTTGACGAGGCGCATAACCTTGAATCTGCCGCGCGCTCGCACTCCTCCCTGACGCTTTCTGAACTGACAATAAACAGGGCGCT
>CABMHZ010000183.1 GCA_902386115.1 uncultured archaeon
GCTTATCACAAGTATGTCGCGCTTGATGAGTTGCCTTGCTATTTTCAGCGTGTTTACATACTGACCGCCATCCCTCAATGTCGTGCAGCTCACAAGAGCCACCACGCCTTTGAGCGTTCCTTTCTTGATTACATCAAGAAGCGGGGCAAGTGTGCCTCCAAGAGCGCCGAGGCAGGCTTCTGTTGAGAAACCGATAACAGCATTCTGCGTCTTCTTTGAAGGGTTTGTGGCTTTTACCTTTCGCTTCATGAAGTTCTCTATTCCCATATCTATGAGCTTCTGAGCCTGGGCTGCAGCATCATCTGGTTTATAGATTATCTGACCTTTCATTCCCGGTATATTTACCAGTTTGGAAACAGAGACGATCGTTGTGTTATATTTATCCTGGTAATCTCCAATACCCGGAGGAGAACAGTTCATATCCATTGCAAATATATCTACTCCGCCAGTTGCCAGTGCAGGTTCTATTGAAAGCCAGTTACCGGTCATGCCTACAAATACATCATCTGTTTTGTATCTCTGGACAAGTTCCTGACCTGTTTCGATCGAGCCTATGATATGAAGACCTTTTGCTCCAGCTTTTCTTGCTGCTTCCTGGTTGTTTGCCTCATGCGCTGCTTTGATAAGCGCGACGCCGATAAACGGCTCATGTCCATTAACGACCACGTTCACGAATGCAGGGTCGATAATACCGAGATCAACATTCACTGCATGCGGCTGCGCAGTCCCGAAAAGTATGTCCTGTCCCATTTCAAGCGGGATCTGTGAACCGTAAATGCATGAAATACCCAGACGCAGGGCTTTTTTTGCAAGTGAAACATAATCGCCGTCGATATTTGTCATTGTGCTTGAAACACAATCCATAACTTCATGAAGTGGTCCTCCGGGAAGGATGCCAAGCTTTCTCCATACCTCTATCCTTGCTTTTGGGGCGAACCTGAGAACGTTGGAAAGCTCAATGTCAGAATCAGAATTTATTTCTGCATTCATGGCATCTGCTAATGAAAGTGCGATATCTTTCGTGCTGCCCCCTGAGTTTATCCCCATTTTCCCTGCCAGATTTCGAAGTTTTGCTTCATCGGTGACCTGGAATGGTGTTTTTCCCAATGCAGTGGCTCTGAGAGTTTTTGCAACGCTTTTTGCATGATATGTATACGTCGACGTACCCATCGTGTTCAGGAACATGAAGTTCCTCATAGCCATCCCATCTGCGTCTATGCCGCAGACTCCCCTTTCTGCGCCGGGTTTTATCCTGCACGGACCATTGCTGCAAAGCTGGCAGCTTATGCCCTGCTCGCAGAATGAGCATCTTTTTCCCTGAGCAATCGACCTGTCAAAAGTGTTTGACATTCCGTCTTTTTTCAATATGCTGTACTGATCTTTTACTGACTGGTGTGCACTTATCGTTTCCATAATATCTCCGATTATTTCATAGTGCATATAATGTATAAATCAATCCACTATTAACTATAAGAAAAATTGCTAAAATGCCTATAATAATAAAGCCGGGATATCAGGCGTATCTGCCCCTGGACTCGATTTCTTTTACCCGATTTATCACGTCATCAGCGCCGGAAAACGTCCTTCTGTATCCTTTCTTAAAAAAAAGGATAAGTTCTTCATGTGCCTCATGCGTGCTTTCAAATGTCTGGAAAAGCACATGTACATCCACACCTCTTGCTTCCAGGTTCTTATCGATCGACGCAAGTCCGAAATCGATAAGGAATAGCTTCTCGTCCCTGAATATGATATTGGACGTGGTCAGGTCACCGTGCACAAGCCCGCATGAGTGAAGTTTTCCGACAAGTTCGCCTGCCTTTTCTGATAGAGCAGGAGTTATAACATTTTTCAGGGGAACTCCGTCTATATATTCCATCTTTATCTCAAAATCAGTAACGTCCCTGATTATTGGTGTCGGAACACCGCATCTTCGCGCTTCTGAGATCAGCCTTACATCAGTGCGTGTCCTGTCGCGCCTTAACATCTCATCGATCTCTTTCAGCCTGTAACGCTTGTGCACCCTTGTCTTGATTATCGTATTCCCTTCAAGAGCTATCACAGCCTCAGCGCCGCTTGCTATTATCTCCATTTTACCACCACCTCGTCGGGTCTGAAATCGGGATTTACACGGGAATCCGTAATCTCTGTCCTGTACCCGGCTTTAAACATCAGAAGCCCAAGATATGCTATCATGGCTCCGTTGTCTCCCATGAACCGTTTTTCAGGAACATAGAACTCAACGCCCCTGTCCTCGCACATCAAACCAAGCATCTCACGAAGCCTCATATTCGCGCCGACGCCTCCTGCAAGGAGTATTTCCTTTTTTCCCGTATGCGCAACAGCTCGCTCAGTCACTTCAACAAGCATGGCAAACGCGGTTTCCTGGAAAGAGTGACATACATCAGTCAGAGCGTGTTTCTTCCGGGCTTCCTGAGCCGCGGTCGAAAGACCGGAAAAAGAGAAATCCATTCCCTTTACGGTATAGGGAAGAGGGATATACCGCGATGCCTGCTTTGCAAGTTCTTCAACCCTGGGACCACCCGGGTGAGGCAGCCCGACAGATCTTGCGAACTTGTCAAGCGCGTTGCCGATGCCGATATCAAGCGTTTCACCGAAGACCCTGTAATATCCAGCCCTGTATGCAAGTACCTGCGAGTTCGCCCCGCTGACGTATAGCGTTACAGGGTCGCGGGCTGGTGTCTTCCATCTTCCCACTTCGATATGTGCTATGCAGTGGTTCACTCCGATGAGAGGTACGTCCAGGGAGAGCGCAAGCGCCCTTGCGGCTGTAGCCACGGTGCGAAGGCACGGTCCAAGACCAGGACCCTGTGAAAAAGCAACCGCATCTATGTTCTTCCCTCCTTTTTTCAGGGTTTCCCTTACCACATCACCGATATGGCTGGCATGATGCTGTGCAGCCTCGCGCGGATGGATGCCGCCTGATGCAGGTCTGTATGTGGCTGTGGTCTCTGCTACCATATCTTTTTCATCTACAATGGCTGCACTGAGGTTCCATGCAGTTCCTTCAAGACCGAGTATTAATGTCATAGAATTAAAGCTGGATACAGAACGGATTCGGGTAAATTAATACTTTCGTAACTCCAATAACCTTATATTAAGAATCTACGAATATAAGATTATCTTAAAATAAGGTGATCAAATTGAGCGAACAGGTTCTATTTGGAAAGGTAACAAAAGCCGGAACAATAACACTTCCAAAAAAATTAAGAACGAAATACCATATTAACGTCGGTGATCTCGTAAGATATGCTGATACTAATAAAGGGATAGAGATCGTTCCAGTTGAACTTACAAGCATCCCACCCGGAATAAAAGAAATATGGGACGAAGCAGACAGGAAAAATATCAGCCTTAAGGAAATTGTTGAAAAAGTAAGAAAAGTCCGGTCAAAAGTATATAATGAAGAATACGAGACTTAAATTTTTTGTAGATACGACCGTCGCTGTTTCTGCATTGACAGGAAGGAACGATGAGGCGTGGGCACTGCTTGATAGTGGAAGGCGCGGGCTGGTTTTGCTTTTTGTAAATGAATTTATCATAAAAGAGATTCGCTGGACATTAAAGGGATTTCGCATTTCACAAGAGAAAATAAATTATGGAATCGGTTATGTTATGGAATGCTGCACAATAAGAAAGAATGTTCAAAGAAGCGAGCTTTTAAAATATAACATCAGGGATAAGAACGACTTGCCAGTAATAGCAGGTGCGGTGCTTGATTCGGCTTTTCTTGTAACTGAAGATAATTTGCTGGCAGAAGATGCCAAGAAATATATCGAAAGCGGAACACCTGGAGAAGCTCTGAAAAAAATATGTTAATGTGTACCGGCAAAATAGATATCATCATAATATTTAACTCCCTGCCCGAGAAAGATTGAAGTTAAAAGAGGAACAAATGCCCAAAGACCTTGTGTTCATAACAGTAATTGGAAAAGACCAGAAAGGAATAATCGCCCGCCTCTCAAACGCTGTGTTCAGGCACAATATCAATATCGAAGACCTGAACCAGAAGGTCATGGAAGGTTATTTCGTGATGACCATGCTGGCAGATATGGCAGAATCAAAAGCCTCCATCTCAGATCTTAAAAAAGAGTTTGCAGAGATAGAAAAGCAAATGGACTTGAAGATACAGGTGCAGCATGAGAACATCTTCAAGGCAATGCACAGGGTGTAGGTATGGAATATTCTCTCGATGAGGTCATGGAAACAGTCCGCATGACCATGTATCACAATTTTGATATCAGGACAGTTACGCTCGGCATCAACCTCAAGGACTGCATCGACCCTGACATCGAGAGCTTCAAGTCAAATGTCTATGATAAGGTCACAGAATACGGGAAAAGGCTTGTTCATGAAGCGGGAAAGCTTGAGGATAAATACGGCGTGCCGATAATCAATAAAAGGATATCCGTGACGCCGGTCTCCCTGATAGTAGAATCCTGTGATGAGGATGCACCTCTTGAGATAGCAAAAACGCTTGACAGGGCAGCCAGGGATGCGAATATTGATTTTATCGGAGGATATGGGGCGCTTGTGCAAAAGGGGATGACCCGCGCCGATGCGCGTCTGATTGACTCACTTCCTGAAGCGTTATCAAGCACGGAACGTGTGTGCGCTTTCCTTAATGTAGCCTCGACTGTTTCAGGCATGAACATGGATGCGGTAATAAAGCTCGGCAGCATCATTAAAGACATAGCAGGCAGGACTGAGAACGGCATCGGATGCACGAAATTTGCCGTGTTCTCAAATGCTCCGGAGGATAATCCTTTCATGGCAGGAGCTTTCCACGGTGTTGGAGAGCCCGACTTTTCGTTAAACATAGGCATCAGCGGACCCGGTGTGGTGAGAAGCGTTGTAGAAAAGAACAGGGAATGCGATCTGACAGAGCTTTCAGAGGTCATAAAACGTACAGCGTTCAAGATCACAAGGGCAGGAGAACTGATAGGCAGGGAACTTGCTTCGAACATGGATGTGCCCTTCGGCATCGTGGATATCTCGCTTGCGTCAACCACGAAAGTGGGGGATTCAGTGGCAGGGATAGTTGAAATGATGGGAATCGGGAAGATGGGGGCGCCAGGAAGCACGGCTGCGCTTGCGCTTCTCATTGACGCAGTGAAGAAAGGCGGAGCCATGGCTTCAGGGAATGTGGGAGGATTGAGCGGTACGTTCATTCCAGTGAGCGAGGATTCGGGTATGAACGAGGCTGTGAAAAAAGGCGCGCTTTCTATCGAAAAGCTTGAAGCTTTGACCGCTGTATGCTCTGTAGGGCTTGATATGATAGCCATCCCCGGCGATACGCCTGCCGAGACAATTTCTGCAATTGTCGCTGATGAGCTTTCAATAGGCGTTGTGAATGCGAAAACAACTGGTGTAAGGCTTATTCCTGTCCCTGGAAAGATCGCAGGGGATTATGTGAATTTCGGCGGGCTGCTGGGTGAGACCTATGTGATGGATATAAGCACGTTCAGCTCACGCGATTTCATAATGCGCGGCGGCAGGATGCCTGCCCCGATAACGAGCATGAGGAATTAAGAAAGGTTAGCCCAAGACCCGTAGATGGACAAGTAGATAAATTTGAGGCTCTGAAGAAACTTATGCACGCTTAAAATTCTATATGTGTTTGAGGCTGCTGTGAAGCATATGTTGTTGGTGAAACGATACCAACTTTAAATGATACGTGTAATTAATACGTACCACAAACTTATATACCATCGAATCCTTGTTAGAATTAATACGTATATAATATACGTATAAACCAGAGGTAATAGAATGACTGAAAAGCAAAAATTAACCTTAAGCGTTGAAAAAGAGCTTGTAGAGAAGGCTAAAAAGTTAGGTGTGAATATCTCCGAGATTACTGAAACTGTATTAAGACATATCTCAGAGACTGAAACCAAAGAAGTTGTAACTAAAGAAGAAGTAACGGTTGCATACAAAAAAATGTTTGATGCAATGTTACCTGCCATGAAGAAGTTCGGTTCTGTCGTTAAAGTTGGAGTAGTAATGGAAGCGAACCGTGATATAGAAGGAAGATTTTATATTGACCCCATAGGGGACGTGTTTCTTTTAAAAGACAGTGAACTTTGGAATCAGGATGCAGGAGCAACACCAAAATTTGAAGAAGTTTCTTTTTATCCTCCAAAAGAAATTCTTTCAAACTATATCGACTCTCTCATCGAAGCTTCTGAAAAAAATAAAGAAGGACTAAAGGAACTAGAAATTTTTCGTAGAGTTATTGAAGCACTAACCGAGACGACTATTCCAGAGTATCGTAAAGAGAAAAAGTTGGAGGCTTAGAGGAGATAAGATGAACACCTATTGCCCATTAATTAAGGAAGAATGCAAAGGCAACGAATGCGTAATGTGGAAAGATGAAAAATGTTCAATAGTCATGTTTATGAAATTTATGGAAATCGTCGCTCAACGAGTAGAAAAGGAAACCGAAGAAGAAATATCCAATGAAATCAAATTATCTACCTCAGAAGAAACTGTAGAAGAAATACCCAACGGAATCAAATTATCTACTCCAGAAGAACTTGCAGCAGAATTAATATCATTTGCTAAAAAGGAATTCCCGGAAGAAGATGAAAGCGGGTCTATATATATAATAACAGATTTTTTTTGGAGAAGTAAGAATATTGAAAAACGGTATCTTCCTGCAGACATACAATTGAAAATTTACAAAGCAGAAAGATTAGCCCAAAAGCAACTAAACAGCGAAAGAGAAGTAAGAGGAGTAAAGGAAAAAGAACAGTTAGAGAAAGAAAAACCGGATTTGTCATCCTTGGTTGATCCATGTGTAGGTTGGGCTAACGAACAGGGTTTAAAGAAGGTCACTGAAGCCGATGTTGATGCTTTTCTTGTAGAAAAAAATATAGACGTTTCACCTCGGACTAAAAGAAGAGCACTTTGTGCAATGGTCAATAGTAAATTAAAGAAAGAAAAAACAGAATTATCGTCCTTGGTTAATCCATGTGTAGATTGGGTTAAAGAACATGGTTTAAAGAAGGTTACTGAAGCCGATGTTGATACTTTTCTTTTAGAAAAAAATAAAGACGTTTCACCTCGGACTAAAAAAAGAGAACTGTGTGCAATGGTTAAGAAGGCTACTGCATGTGATTAACTTTCTAAAAATTAGTGTTCATCTGCGGAGCAACCGAAGACTTGACAGAACCCTACATTGTATAAATAATTGTGGTACACTAACTGAAAAAGATATAATCACATCAAAAGATGTTAAAAAAGCACTTCGATAGATATGTCTAATCGGAAAACCGCCAAAAGCTTTATTATACGGTATAGTAATATATTCTTTAGGCAGGTAAGACCTAAAAGCCAGTGTACCTTGAGGCGCACGTTTCAGTGCTTTTAGTTCGGGGGTATCAAGAACCCCCCGCCTTTGGAAGGCGGGGGATGAATTGATACCCACACTTTTGAACATGAATCCGTAATAAGTACGTGAGAGGGTCTCCAAAACTCCTCTCACAAACAAAC
>CABMHZ010000184.1 GCA_902386115.1 uncultured archaeon
TTACTAAAATACATAAGAAGTTTTATTTATGTCAATGTAAATTATATTTTCTAGTTCCGATCATGAGACTATTATAGGAACAAGTTGAGCTGGAAAAAGAAATTGGCACCATCGCTATCAAAGGGCAAATACGCCATGTCATCGATTATCAGCAATTTGTATTTTGCCAGAGTCTTGATCTTATCTTCAAGCAATCCTTCGCTGTTTGCTTTTTTCAGTCTTTCAATGAGTATTCCTGCATTGGCAAAATATACTGAAAGACCAGCTTGAACAGCTTCAATACCAATAGCAACTGCCAGATGAGACTTGCCAACACCAGGAGGACCAAGAAAAACTACATTCTCAGCATTATAGATGAATCTTAACAAAGCAAGGTCGCCAATTACTGCTTTATCTATTGAAGGCTGAAACTCTCCAATTCTTCTATTTCGACTCTGAACCGGAGGAACGGTTCCACCTGTTTGTAAATGATGCATTTCAATGCCTGCAACAGGTCCTGGGTAACTGATTATTTCCATGCGATCCGGATATAAATGCACCTTGATAGGTTCGCGAATTTCATAACTTCTATGATATACCGCGTTTACCAGAGCCTCTTCCATAGCTTCATACGGAAAAGCGACAGCTTTATGTGCTTGCCCTTCCAGGGATTTTCTTAATCATTGATGTACTGAAACTGTTTAAATAATCAAGTACCTGTCTCAACTGGAAGTGAATAGGACCTCGAAATATTTTTTCTTCGATAAGATCTCCACCAGCATCATCACCAAATTGAACGATTTCAATCTGGATTCCGGGAAAGTACTGTTCAGGATTTTCTGTGAAAAATAATAAGGCTACATTTCTCGGGGCTACGTGACTATTCATTGGCGAATCAATCTTCATTTAGTGATATAAATCCCTATCAGGCAAATCATTTCAGGGGCAACAAGGTCGCTCCTGATATCAGCAAGGTATTTTCTGACTAGGGAAGGTGATATAACTTCTATTGGGGCAGAGTTGTTTCTCCTGTCATCAAAAAGAACCTTTGCCGTCATTTGCATTAATTGTGTTAAATTATCTCCTTGCGCTTTGACAGTCTCGCTCCCTATACGGATAAAATATTCCTTTGGCTACCTTTTTGGAAAGTTTCAGGGGCTTTATACGGTCTCAATTCTCCGCCTGGAACCCAGATCACCATAATTTGTTTTCCCTGATATATTTCAGGTGACATTACAGGTGGATACTCTGGGTCAATTCGATTGCAATTACCCCGGATTTGTTTTTGTATCTCCTCTAAATTTTGATCTTCCAATCTATGCGGAGGAAGAACCGCTTGTCCATTGATTTCTTCAATACCCAGAATAATATACCCACCGTTCAAGTTAAGGAAATCATTTGCAAAAGCGCAGATTCTACGAATTACATGTTCCAAAATAGGTTCCGATCAGGTTTTTTTAAATTCAAGCCTGACAGATTCCACTGATCTTGCATGTATCAAATCTTCAAGATTTATAGGTAATAACTTCATTTACAGACAATCCATTTTATTCCAGCTACCTATATTTACTACTTTCATCACTTAATACCTTGGACGTAATGAAAATCCAGAATATTCTTTATACCTCAAAGCCAATCCTGAATACAATGAAACTTATAAAAATGGCTATATTGCTATTGCTTTCAGCAACATCGGCAGCCGCCGCAACTCAGTGGTATGACTACGAGGACGGAATGCTGGCTGCAGGGTCGATGCAGAAGCCTGTATTCCTTGATTTTTATGCAGACTGGTGCGGACCATGCATTGCGATGGAAGAGGAGACGTACCCGGATCCGCGAGTGACCTCAGAGCTGTCTGATTTTATAGCCATAAAGGTGGATACGCAAAAGCGGATAGATATTGAAACCAGGTACGGTATCGCCTATTATCCGACGGTTGTATTCCTGGATGCGAAAGGGAAAGAGGTTTCAAGGCATATCGGTTATCTCGGACCTGAAGATATGATCGGGGAGATAAAGCAATCGCGGGAGAAGCTGCCGAAGGAGTCGGCAGGATTTGAAGTATTATGTCTTATATCTGCGTTCATCTGCGTTACGCTAATTATGACTCGTAGACAATTGTGACCTGCGGGCATATATGAATGCGCCCTCCAGAGGCGCGACTCTGGGCGCTTCATCTGCGGCTAAAAAAATCCAGTTCCTCAAAGCTTATCAGCAGAATTTCTTAATATTCTTCACCATATTATCAACAAGCGAAGGAATATCTATCATCTTCTCAGCTTCCGCGACTTCCCAAATTTTGGCTGCTGTCGATGGATATTCAGGCACTGCAAGGCAGCAGGTTGCCGGTTTTGTGGAAGGTTCGAATGTGCCTATCTTTCTTGCGATATCCGTAATCTCAAGCTTGTCAAGACCTATAAGCGGATGGTATATCGGGTATTCCATGCCATACATCTCAGCAAGCATATTCTGCGAGGTCTGGGACGCGACCTGACCAAGAGAAGAGCCTGTGATTATCCCGTGCGCTCCTTCCATCTTCAAAACCTCGGTGGCGATGCGGTACATCATCCGCCTGCACATCACGCAATTGAGCCTGTTATTGCAACTGGAAAGAAAAGCAAGGAGATTCTCCCCGTGCGGCGCTTCATATATCGTGAATTTCTTTTGCGGCGACCATCTCTGGAGTATGTCGATACACGCCATTGCCCTTGCGCGTGTTGACTCGTCAGAAAAAGGGTCGTTGTTAAGGTACAATGGGATAATCTCGCACCCCCGTTTCATCAAAAGCCAGGCTGCAACTGGTGAATCGATGCCTCCTGAAATAAGCGCGACCATTTTTCCCTGTGTTCCAAGCGGAAGACCGCCAACACCTTTTACTGAGCCGGTGAACACATATCCTGTTTTCTGCCTTATTTCCACGAAGATCTCAACATCAGGTTTTTCAAGGTCAACCCTGACGTTCTTTGCCCCGCTCAGACAGGCTGCATCCCCGCATGCAACAGCCACATCGCGCGAGGTAAAATTGTGGTTCCCGGCGCGCCGCGCCCGTATCGCAAAGGACTGACCGTCCCTGATAATGATGCCATCCAACTCTTTGCAAAGCGGCGCCGCGGACTCAAGAGTAGCCTCGCATGTATAAGCCGGGCTTGCTGAGACAACGCCAAAGACCTTGGTTGCGCTTTGCAAGGCACGGGGGTCATCGGAATGAATGAATATCCTCCCCATTTCGCGGGTTATTTCAGTGTATGTGCTGCCGTCTGCATGAAGCATTGCTTTCAGGTTTCTTACAAGTACAGCCTCGTACATTGCCCTGACCCTCTTGCTTTTCAGGGCGAGTTCATCATAACGGACTAAAATTATTTCAGGGTTCTTCAATATATTTCACCTTTCTTTAAACGGGGTAAACCTTCTGACAATAAAATCCTTATTCGTATTTATCAGCTTCGTAGCTCAACCTCCCTTATTCACCGGGTGCGATATTCGCATCAGGGGATGTGGCTGTCAATAAAACTTTTTTTTCGTGAGATGTGGCGCAGTCCAGGTCTATTTATCTGCTGATTTATCAAGGATTTTTTCAAGATTTTGATTATACACTTCCTGGTCGGACACAAAAGAACGAATCATAGAATTTAAATTATTTATACCCATACCAATGCTAATGAGCCTTTCATCAGATAATGATAACTTCGTATTGATTCCATTTGCTCACCATTTCCAATATCCAGCTTTCTAAAGCCTATACAAAAAGAAATATTCAAGGCATTATGTGCCTAACTGAAGGTGAACTGAGGTTATAGCCTCCTATTTTAGATAGATTTTTAAATGTTGAAGCTATATTAACCACGGCGCTAATATAATCTCTATATTGGAAGAAATACATGGATCCAGTAGGCAAAAAAATAAGATCAATAATACTTGCAGGCGGTTCAGGCACACGCCTCTGGCCGCTTTCACGCGAGCAATATCCAAAACAGTTTTTGAAATTCGGCGAAACATCCCTGTTCCAGGATACACTGGAAAGATGCCTGATGCTTTCAGAAATCACAGAGATATTCGTAGTGACCAATGAATCCCAGAAATTTTTTGTATCAGGACAGATAAAAGAGCTCGGGTACGATATTCCGGTGGGGAATATACTTGTCGAACCCAGAGGAAAAAATACGCTTCCCGCCATCTGCTTCGGGATGAAAGAAATTGAAAAAAGGTTCGGAAGTTCAATAGTCGGGGTTTTCCCTTCAGACCATATTATTGACAAAGAAGCCATGAAGACAATCGAAGGCGCGGGATCGCTTGCTTCTGAAAACCTCGTGACCTTTGGCATAACTCCCAGGTCCCCGCATACAGGTTACGGATACATAAAACCCGGCAGTGCGCACGGATCGGGATTCACGGTACTCGAATTCAGGGAAAAACCTGCTCTTGCCCAGGCTAAAAATTATGTAAAAGAAGGATGCCTCTGGAACAGCGGTATGTTCCTGTTCAACACGGAATTGTTTTTTTCCGAACTTGAAACACATGCCCCGGATGTTTTTAAAGCATTTGAGGCGCCAGAAGACATAAATGCAGTTTATAACATCGTCCCATCAATCTCCATTGACTACGGGATCATGGAAAAATCATCACGGGTGGCTGTTGTAAGGCTTGATGAGAAGTGGAGCGACCTGGGGAATTTCGATGCGATGTATGACGAGTTTGAAAAAGACGGCTCAGGTAATATGGTGAGAGGCTGCGATAATGTTTCTATAGGATCCACCGATAATCTCATCTGCTCAATACAAAAGAAACTCGTATCACTTATCGATGTCAGCGGAATGGTCATAGTAGATACGCCGGATGCCCTGCTCGTATGCCCGAGGAGCAGCAGCCAGAAGGTGAAGGACCTTGTTTCCGTTCTTAAGAAAAAAGGAGATGAGAGGGCATACCTTCACCAGACAGTGTACAGACCATGGGGTACATATACGATCCTTGAAAGTTCTGAAAGGCATAAGATAAAGAACATCATGGTCATTCCCGGAATGAGATTAAGCCTTCAACTGCATCATCACAGGAGCGAGCACTGGGTCGTTGTAAAAGGCATGGCGCAGGTCCAGGTTGACGGGGAAGAGTTTTTTTTGAGCCCCGTGGAAAGCACATTCATTAAGGGCGGGGTAAAACACAGGCTGTCCAATCCGGGAAAGATCCCGCTTGAGATAATCGAGGTGCAGCTCGGTGATTCGGTTGATGAGGATGATATAGTACGGTTTGATGATGAGTACGGGAGAGCATAATATGAAAGTTATAATACCGGCGGCAGGGGCAGGCAAGCGCCTGTTCCCGCATACGTTCACAAAACCCAAGCCAATGGTGTATATCGCCGGCAAGCCCATAATCGGGCATATTCTCGACAGGTTGAAGGATGTGAAACCCGAGGAGATAATAATGGTAGTGGGCTACAGGAAAGAGCAGATAATGGCGTATCTGGACAGGAACTATTCCGATATTTTCAATATTAAATATGTTGACCAGCAGGAACAGCTCGGTCTGGGACATTCCATTTATGTCGCAAGGAATGAGATCGGTGATTCCGAAATAATGATAGCCCTGGGGGATATGATATTCAAGGCAGGGTATTCCGAGTTCTACAGCCATTATCTGGAGAACGGTGACTGTTCAGGTTCTATCGGGGTGCGTGAAGTGGACGACCCCAAGAAATACGGCGTAGTGGAACTTGAAGGAAACTACATAAAAAGGCTGGAGGAAAAACCCGCGCGCCCGCGCTCAAATCTGGGCATTGCAGGCGTATATTTCATAAAGGAAACAAAGATCCTCCTCTCGATACTTGAAGAAATGATCAAAAAAGACATACGCACACGCGGAGAATACCAGCTTACAGACGCCCTGCAGGAGATGGTGAAAAAGGGATACAGGCTCAAGACATTCCCGGTCTCAAGCTGGTACGATTGCGGACATCATGAATCGCTGCTTGAGACAAACCGGGTGCTTCTGGATGAGAAAGAGGATATAGACCCGGTACATGAAATGAAAGATTCGGTCATCATCCCGCCTGTGGCAATAGGGGACAACGTAACTATAATAAATTCAGTTGTAGGACCGCATGCTTCCATAGCAAGTGATTCGGTCATCGAGAGCAGTATAATTTCCGACAGCGTGATAGGTTCGCGCTCCCATATATCCAAGGTCAACCTCCAGAGGTCAATAGTCGGAGATGACGCAAGTGTGCACGGGAAGCATAATTCCCTTAATATAGGTGACTCATCGTCGATAGAGTTTTAAGGATAAATATGAAAGCAATAGTAACGGGCGGAGCAGGATTTGTCGGATCGCATCTGTGCGACCTTTTGCTTGCAAGGGGTTATGAAGTTGTATGCGTTGATAACCTGATAACAGGCAGCGCCAGGAACATCGAGCATATTGACAGTGACAGTTTCTCATATATCAAACATGATGTGACAAAGCCGCTTTATTTAAAGGATAAGATAGACTTCATATTCCATCTTGCAAGCCCGGCTAGCCCGATAGATTACCTGGAACTGCCCATCCAGACACTGAAGGTCGGGGCTCTCGGGACACACAATATGCTCGGTCTTGCAAAGGCAAAGAAAGCCAGGATATTGCTGGCTTCCACATCAGAGGTTTATGGTGACCCGCTTGTTAACCCGCAAAAAGAAGAATACTGGGGAAACGTGAACCCGATAGGACCGCGCGGGGTTTATGATGAGGCAAAACGCTATGCTGAAGCCATTACAATGGCGTACCACAGGTATCACGGGCTTGAAACAAGGATCGTGCGCATCTTTAACACCTATGGTCCAAGGATGCGCCTGAACGACGGGCGCGTTGTCCCGAATTTTATCGGGCAGGCGCTGCGGGGTGAAGACCTCACAGTGTACGGGGACGGTTCACAGACCCGGAGTTTCTGCTATGTAAGCGATGAGATCGAAGGTATCTACCGTCTGATGATGTCGGATTATTCGTTGCCTGTGAATATCGGGAACCCTGAGGAGCATACCATACTTGAGTTCGCAAATATCATAATCAGGATGACAGGAGGCGACTCCGAGATCGTTTTTAAGGAGCTGCCCACGGACGATCCGAAACAGAGAAAACCGGATATCACGAAAGCACGGAAGTTGCTCGGGTGGTAACCGGAGGTTTCGCTGGAGCAGGGATTGAAAGAAACCATAAAATACTTCAAAGATGTTTTAAGTAAAGGTGACTGAATGAAAGTACTTGTAACAGGCGGTGCAGGATTTGTCGGATCGCATCTTGTGGATGAACTGGCAAAAAAGCACGAAGTAGTTATTTATGATAATCTGGAGCCGCAGGTCCATAAGAATGTCCCGGAATATTTGAATAGTGATGCAGTGTTTGTACAGGAAGATGTTCGTAACAGAACGAAATTAAATGAAGCAGTTGAAGGTTCTGATATCATATTCCATGAAGCTGCAATGGTGGGCGTGGGTCAGAGCATGTACCAGGTCGAGAAATACATGGATGTAAACACCATGGGAACTGCGAAATTGCTCGATATCCTGGCAAATGAGGAACATAATGTCAAAAAACTGATCGTTGCATCATCCATGTCCATTTACGGTGAAGGCAAATACGAATGCCCGGATTGCGGGATTATCCATCCAATGCTTCGAAGCAATGAACAGCTTAAAAAAAGGGAATGGGAAATGAAATGCCCGAATTGCGACAGGGTTGTTAAGCCTGTCCCGACTGATGAAAACAAGACCCTTCAACCCACATCGATCTATGCCATATCCAAGAAAGACCAGGAAGAGATGTGTCTTGCAGTAGGGCGAGCCTATGGCATCCCGGCAGTTGCTTTACGTTATTTCAATATCTATGGACCAAGGCAGGCTCTATCCAATCCCTACACAGGCGTTTGCGCGATATTTTCTTCCCGTATTAAGAATAATAATCCGCCGATCATATTCGAGGACGGGCTACAGACACGTGATTTCGTATCCGTTCATGATATAGTCCGCGCCAATTTACTTGTGATGGAAAAATCAAAGGCGGATTATGAGATGTTCAATGTGGGCACCGGAAAACCGGTGTCAATACTTGATATCGCAAGCACGCTCTCAAAATTGTATGGTAAAAACCTCAAACCTGAAATAGTGGAAAAGTACAGGTCAGGGGATATACGGCATTGCTATGCAGATATATCGAAGATAAAGAAACTCGGCTTTAAGCCCGAAGTCACTTGAAGATGGAATGAGAGAACTTGTCAGGTGGGGAAAAACACAGGAAGCTGTTGATAGATCTCAAACAGCGTATGAGGAATTAAAAGAAAGAGGGCTTGTAGATAATGATCAGTATTGATGCAGGATGTGGAATTAATAAAAGAGGTGATATCGGGTTAGATATAGTAAAAACCAAATCAGTAGACATAATCTGTAATCTTGAAAAGATACCTTTGAAAGATAATTGTATTGACAATATAATTTCTGAACATGTTATTGAACATATAAAAAATCCATATGATACTATTCGTGAATTTCATCGTATCCTCAAGGAAGGGGGTGAACTACACATGGGGGTACCGCATGCTTTTACAACCGGAGCCTACAGCATTGACCATAAAAACTATTTTACTTTGCGATCTCTTGATTATGTTATCAATCCAAGCTTATCAAAGCAATACAGCGGCATTAATTTTGTATTAAAATATCGGACGCTCAGATTTAGCGGCAGATTTACCAAATGGTTAAATCCCCTGGTTCGGTTGAACCCGGAAATCTTTGAGCGATTTCTAAAAATGATGCCAGTTGAACCAGATATCGTTTATGTGTTTAGAAAATGAAATCAAAACCGGTATTATCAATCATAATCCTGAATTATAACAATCCAAAAGATACTTTAGAGTGTGTACACTCACTGATGAAAAATAAATTCGATAGTTATGAAGTGATTTTGATCGATAACGGTTCAAAAGATGGCTCAGTTGATAAATTAAAACAACTGGAATCAGAATATCTAGATTTGATTCTGATTTTTAATCAGAAAAATCTTGGATTTGCAGGAGGGAACAATATCGGGATCAATTTATCAAGGGGTGATTCGATTTTACTCTTAAACAA
>CABMHZ010000185.1 GCA_902386115.1 uncultured archaeon
CGGGAAGGCTTTCAGGCGGGATGGTGGCAAAGGCGGCGCGTGCCGGGATTCCGGTTGTGGTGAGCAAGGCTGCGCCGTTGAGTACCGGGGTTCTGCTTTCAAAAATGGCCGGGATGACTCTTGTGGCATTTGTGAGGAAACCGAATTTGTATGTTTATTCAGGAGAGGAAAGGGTGGTATAAATTTTAGAATAAAGAGACAATTAAATTACGCGTCGGTGATTGTAAAATCAACCACGGAGAGCACAGAGGATTGTTCATTTTCTCTGTGTCCTCTGTGCGCTCTGTGGTTTTATATTTGTAAGAGATGACCGTATAATGTTATCTATTATTACGAATCGAAAATATGTTGGAGCAATCTTCAAATATACAGATACCTATTTTTAAATGAAATATGCAAAGAATAAAAAGCTTGTATGACGCGCTTATAAAATACCACAATAAAGAAAATCAGTGCACAAATTTTTTAGTTTGGATTCTTGGAAAATTACCGCCTACAACAATGCTTGATATATGCAAACTGTCTGATTTATCAATAGACAACGTGGAGTTTGTATCTAATAATGTTCAACCCACATTTGAGAAAAGTACACCTGATGCTATTATAGAGTTTTCGAATGAAAAATATCTAATAATTGAAACAAAACGATTTGATAAGTCTTTTGTGAAAGAGCAGTTTATCAACCATTTCGATGGTGGACGTAAAAAATTTGGAGAAGAGAATACATGGATTTTATTTTTATCAGGCGATGGAATTCTTCCAGATGAATTAAAGGGATTGAAAAAAGAATATTTTGGTAAAATCGGATTTTTATCTTGGAAATCTATTCTCCAATTGCTTGAAGAGAAGAAAAAATCTTTAGAGGATAAGTATGAAATTATATTAGAAGAATTCATAACGTTCGCTAAACATTACGGATTAGGACGGTTAAAACATATGAATAATGAGGAGATAATAAAATTTATAGATGGTTATCCTTTTATAGCAATAAATCGAGAAAATGCACAAGAACGATTTTCTAAGCTACTTAACGAAATGCAGAGGTATATTATAGCGGAATCGGAAGAGGCAGTTGAAGAAAATAAAAATGAAGATGATTATAAGAAAGGTAATAATGAAAAACTGCCATGCCCATATAGGTGTCTAAAAATTGAAGGATGGCATACTGAAAAATCAGCATATGTGTTTATAAATATTCTATCAAAAGAAATCGGTATTGTATTAACTGGCTATCAATCTGAGGGTAAGGAAAAGAAAATTTTTTGGGAACGGTGGAATGAGTACATGAAAAACGATTATAAAGATAACCCTAATTTAGAATCTTTCACATTTGTAGATACAAATAGTGATGACGACATAGCAATAGCAATTAATAGTCATTATTTCAAACATATCCCAGGATTTAACGGTAATCAATTTAGCCCAGATATGTTTCCAGAGTTTAAAGATTACTTTTTTTGGGGATGTACTTACACTTTAGATATAGGAAATATTGAAAAATCTTTTTATGAAAAGCTAGCCAAAGATTTTAAAAAATTAATAGATACATTTAGAAAAAATAATGATCATAAAAGCCGTAAAAAATCGACCAAAAAACTTCACTAATTCTCTGTACTGAGGAAGTTACTATATAGATATATTGTATCGCTTTTAGGATTGTGTATTAGGATGCTAAACAGAAATTGAAACGAAAAAGATTACGAGGTAATAACCATGCTGGAAGGAAAATTGTTGATCGGAGGAAAATGGACATCTTGCGAGAGTAAGTTTGAATCCTTGAATCCTGCTACGGGCGAAGTTTTCGGGAGGGCATGTCTTGCAGGTAAAAAGGAAGTTGCAGAAGCTGTTGAGGCTGCAAGGCTTGCCTTTCCCGACTGGAAAAAGACCGACATAAGTGAAAGAGCAAGAATTTTTAACAGGATAGGAGACGAGCTTCTAAAAAGAAAACAGGAGCTAAAGACGCTCATAACCACGGAAATGGGGCGTCCGCTGTTCGAATCCGATATCGAATTGCTGCTAACTTACGAAATGGTAAAATATTTTGCAAATGAGGGAAAAAAATATCTGGAGGGGGATGCAATTCCAATAAAATCGGATACATTCAGCTTTACCAGATACGAACCAGTCGGTGTTGTTGGAATCATCAAGCCGTGGAACTACCCTTTGCTGCTTCCATTCTGGGCTATCGCTCCCGCTCTTCTTGCAGGCAATACTGCTGTTTTAAAGCCCTCAGATCTTACTCCTTTCGTTGGAATAGAGATCGGTAAAATATGCCAGGCTGCCGGGATCCCGGATGGCGTGATAAATGTTGTAACCGGAGACGGCAGCACAGGTGAATGTCTCGTTGGTTCCAATATAGATATGGTATCTTTTACAGGAAGTGCGGAAACCGGTAAAAATATTATGAAAAACTCTGCTGAAAAATTGCACCGGATATCTCTTGAGTTAGGGGGCAGTGATGCTTTTATTGTTTTCAAAGACGCCGACATTGAGGAAGCGATAAACGGCGCAGTCTGGGGAAGATTTATGAACGCCGGCCAGGTATGCGTTTCGCCCAAACGGATCTTTGTAGAATCTGGTATAGCAGATAGTTTCATAGAAGGGTTTGTGAGCAGGGCGAAGAGGCTCGTTATTGGAAATGGTTTAGACCCTGGTACGGATATAGGACCTGTGGTCAGTATGGAGCAGAGAGAGAAACTTAAACTGCAAGTGGAAGATGCGGTCATGAAAGGTGCAGTAATCGAATGCGGCGGAAAAATACCTCCAGCGCTACAAGATGGTTTTTATTATGAGCCTACGATTCTCACAAAAATTACACCTGAAATGAAAGTAATGTGTGAGGAAGTGTTCGGGCCTGTTGCAGTTATTTCAGTCTTTGATAACATGGATGAAGCCGTCGCTCTTGCAAATGGAACGGTATACGGGTTAGGAGCATCAGTGTGGACGAAGAATCTGGATATTGTAATGCGCATGTCCTCGCAACTTGAGTGCGGGATGGTGTGGGTAAATGAAGTATGTACATTGCATCCAGAGTGTCCCTGGTGCGGGATCAAGCATAGCGGGATGGGGAAGGATTTATCAAGATATGGGGTCAGGGAATTTGTGAGTGTTAAGCATGTGAATATTAACTTCGGAAAGGGGAAAACGAGGGGGTGGTGGTTCCCGTATGGGAATTGAATGTTGTAGGTCTGGAGAGGGCTGAATTATTGAAGCTGTATCTCTTTTTCGAGATTGGTTCAATTCTTATATTATAATACTCTTTTGAGCGGGAGCACTGGCATCACAACGAAATCTTTTAAATACGTTTTTTCAGATTAATCATATGCGAACAGAGCAAAGTCCCTTTTTATGTTCATAAGATGCTTGGAAGTTGTTCATTTAGAACGGGTTGCAGGACACGCTAACACATTCTGAAGTTTTACTTTTTCTTATATTACCGAGATGTTATTTATATCAGGTGCAACGATTAATTGCTAAATATAACATATACCTATTTCGGATCATTTGAAAACTATGGCAAAATCAGAATACTGGCTGAAAATAGAAGAAGACCTGAAAGATGCATCACTGGATATTGAAAATAGCAGGTTCCCAAGTTCGGTCTTTCATTCACAGCAATGTGCTGAAAAAGTATGTAAAGCCATACTTTCTTCTCTTGGGATCGAATCTGGAAAAACTCATTTTCCCTCGTCTGTTCTTGAATTGATGGTTATGAGGGGAAATAAATTTCAATTAACAAGTAAAGAACTTGAAACTCTTAATCGAATTGTGAATTTTTCAAAGTTATTGGAAAGCCAGAAGGAATCTCCAAGGTATGGATGGGAAACCGTTGATAAGATCATAATGCCTTCTGAAATTTACGATGCAAATAAGGCCGGCGCCCTTTTTAACAACGCAAAGGAGGTAATGGAGCTTGGAAGAAAATTCCTTAAAGGATCTAAATGAAGAATATGCTGCCCTCATAAAAGAATATCTTGAAAAAGTAAAGAACAGGGTAACAGGAGTGCTCCTTTTTGGCTCAGTTGCGCGCCGCGAGGAGCTGCCTTTTCCACAAAGCGATATCGACATGATCGTTGTGGCAAAGGATCTGCCTTCTGATTTTTTTGAAAGGGCTGAACTGGTCAGGAAAATCGAGAATTGTCCATCTCTTTTGCAGAGCATCTGGATGACTGAAGAGGAATTCAGATCACAGTTCAAAGCAGGAGCAGGATACCTTCTGGATGCGATCCATGAAGGAAGGATAATTTATGATACGGGGTTTTTAAGAAAAATAATTCCTCTGGCAAAAAGTGAGCTTGAAATACAGGGAATAAAGCGCGTTGGAAGCGCCTGGGTCTGGCCTGTGAAGAGATCGAAGGGGATTGCTTGAATTCCTATTCTCATAAGAATCCATCTCCCAATCTCGACGGTCAATTATCGTATATCCCCAAGACGGGTGCGTCCATTCCCCAGGCGCGCCGCGTGCAGCTTCCAGCCGCATCCCTGATGGGACGGCGCGCCCTGTGAATTTGGGAGGTTGGGCGACACTGCGAACTGCGCAGAGTCGTGGGATATGTTCTTCCCTTTTCAATCCGTGTTTTTTCACACAAATGAAGCATAATCGAACCACATATCAAGCTCCGCTTTTGCGATTCTTTGCGCCATTTGCGGTGAGCAATCAACATTTTTAACCGCGAAGAACACAAAGTACGCAAAAGAAGAAAAAATCATGCCAATATATAATGTAACGGTCTCCTCCTTTTCGATAAATTTATATCAAATTGCGTTATGTTTGAGTCAACATAACGTAATTCTAATCATTGGATTTAAGGCGTGAAAGCATGAAACCAATGTATTTAATAAAAATATTGCTAATTATCGCAATGATAGCGGCAGTATCAGGTTGTTTGTCTGAGAAACCAAAAGATAATAAGCCTGTGGAAATCACAGTCTCAGCAGCTATAAGCCTTCAGGACGCACTGAAGGATATAGGAATGGAGTATCAGAAAAACCACCCTGAATTAAAGATTTATTTTAACTTTGGCGCATCCGGGACACTTGAAAAGCAAATAGAACAGGGCGCTCCGGTGGATGTATTTGCAAGCGCTTCACAAAATGAAATGGACCAGCTGGAAGAAAAAGGATTGATAATCAACTCAACAAGAACAAACTTCACCAGAAATAAGCTTGTCATAATCGCACCTTCCAGAATAACGGTTGAAGAGCTCAAAAGCCTTGATAAGATAGCAATAGGTAACCCAAAGACTGTGCCTGCAGGACTGTATGCCCAGGCCTTCCTTGAGAATATAGGGATATACGAAACGCTGAAGTCAAGACTGATCTATGCTGAGAATGTACGTCAGGTGCTGGATTATGTTGAACGCGGGGAGGTGGATGCAGGATTTGTCTATTTCTCGGATACTTTAAAAAGTAACCTGAGCGTATCATCGATTAATGATTCCATGTACCCTCCTGTGGTATATCCGGTTGCTGTCATACAGGACAGCAGGGAACCCGGGATTTCCGGACTATTCATCGAATATATAAAAAGCGATGAAGGACAAACTATTTTACATAAACATGGCTTCGTGTAATTATGGATTATTTCCCTTTGTTGCTATCCCTGTGGGTATCTATAATAGCTACTTTTATAATTGCAGTATTTGGAACCTTAATCGCATACGTGCTTGCAAGAAAAAGATTCCTCGGAAGAACAATGCTTGATGCCCTCACTACCCTCCCGATGATACTCCCTCCGACTGTTACCGGATACTACCTCATAATCCTTCTCGGGAAAAACGGGATCATAGGGAACTATTTATACAGTATTACAGGGTGGAGCATAATGTTCACATGGCAGGCGGCGGTTATAGCCGCAACCATAGTCTCAATTCCCATAATGGTGAAATCTGCTAAAGCTGCCATCGAATCCGTTGATGTCGAGTATGAAAAAGCTGCATTTACACTGGGTAAGTCCGAGATTGAGACTTTTTTCCTTGTAACCCTGCCGCTTGCAAAAAAGGGATTGATCGCAGGTCTGGTCTTAAGTTTTGCAAGAGCGCTCGGGGAATTCGGGGCTACGATAATGGTTGCCGGAAATATCCCTGGAAGAACAAGTACAATGCCGCTTGCTATTTACAGCGCAGTCCAGTCAGGTGAGGACAGGCTCGCCACCATGCTTGTAATCATACTTACTGTTGTCTCTATAGCGATCATATACATTACTACCAGAATGAGCAGGTCGGATATAAAATGACAGATATGGAGGTGAATATATCCAAGAAAATAACGACCGGGAAATCCAATGAATTCATCCTGAATGCAGAATTTAAATGCGGCAATGAAATGATAGTTCTTTTCGGCCCGACCGGAGCCGGGAAAACACTGACTCTTAACTGCATAGCAGGACTTGAACGTCCTGATACAGGCTACATACGTGTAAATAATACCGTATATTATGATTCCGGGACAGATATCAACGTCTCGCCGCAAAAGAGAAAAGTCGGTTACCTGTTCCAGAACTATGCTCTTTTACCCCATCTCACGGTTGAAGAAAATATCTTGTTCGGCTTGCATTCCAAAAAAGATATGAAAGATGCAAAAGGACTTGAACAAATGCTGGATACTTTCGAAATCCACGGCCTTCTGGAAAGGTACCCTTAACAGTTATCGGGTGGCCAGCGACAGAGGGTCGCGCTTGC
>CABMHZ010000186.1 GCA_902386115.1 uncultured archaeon
CCCAGCCCTTCAAGTGTTTCCTCAGCCAGTTCAACAGCGGCAGAACCGATCGAGACCGAGCCTTTATTTATGCCGGTCTCATTTCTTATGCGCTTCCCTACCTGGATAGCTTTTCCAAAAGCTGTATCGAGTATTTTTCCCGTGGTTTCTGCTTTCTTTGCAAGGGCGTATAATTCTTTCACCTGACCGAGTATCTGGTCTTCCCCGACTATCATGGATTCAAGACCGCATGTCAGCCTCAGGAGATGCCGCAGCGACTCTTCATGATCAAGAAAATCAACTATCCTCGAAGATACTTTCATGTGTTTTGCAAAATCAAAAAGCACTTTACTGCCTTTGGGCGAGACCACATACACTTCGACGCGATTGCACGTTTTGAGCACTGCGCACTCCTCAACGAGTTCGTGCATTTTAAGACGCATCAAAAGCTGTTCAATGCCTCCATGCCAGGCGCCTTCCATCTCCTCTATGCTCGCTTTGGTATGCGTGATGAGCATGCTTGAAATTTCAGTCATAACGTTTTCCTATCTTTCTATATGTTTAAAAGCTATATTATATGCTTTTTCATATGATTCGTCAAAAGCGTTCCAAACATCATCATCGTTAATGATATTCCATAATATTTCCGAGCGTTCTTTCTGGTCTCTGACCCTCGACTTCAGCATCTCCCTCATCTCATTCTGGAGCCGCGCCATAAGTCCGAATTCGGGCGTAATGATCTCCTCAAGCCTCTGCCGTATGAATTTCGAAAGCGCAGGGCTCCTGCCCAGGGTGGATATCCCGATCACGATATCTCCCCTCCTGATAACAGACGGGACGATGATATCACCCATATCATCGACCCTGTTTACGAGTTTCCCGCTATTTTCTGCAATTGAGGCTGTTCTTTCGTTGAAATTTGCATCACTTGTTGCCGGAATTACGATAAAGGCATTTTTCATCTTCTGGCGTATCTCCTCATCAGTGAGATCATTGACCTTAATAAGTTTAATTTTTCCATTCCCGGAAAGCTTCGTAAGCCCGGGTGTGAATTCCCTGCTGATAACAGTGACCTCAGCCATGCCGGAAAAAAAAGAGGCTTTCCTTTCCCCTACCGCTCCACCTCCAAATATAACAATTTCCTTTCCTGTCAGGTCAAGCATAAGCGGAAGAAAATCATTCATAACCTTACACCTGTCTTTTTGAATTCTTTCTCACTGAAAAGAATGCTGTAATCCTTTATCCCCGTGGCAATGGATATCTCTTTTGCCACTTTTTCGCATTCCTCGCGCGAATAGGCATGTATCATCGTAAACAGGTTGAATTTCCATCCCGGATAGCGCGGGCGTTCGTAACAATGCGTGACTTCGGCAAAACCTGCCATGATTGCGCCTACTTCTTCGACCCTGTCATCAGGCACGTTCCATGTGCACATGGCATTCGCAGTTATTCCAATAACCCTGTGCCCGACGGATGCGCCAAAACGCCTGATAGCTCCTTCTTTTATCATTTCCTCAATCCTGTTTATGACCTCATCTTCCGGTATTCCAAGTTCGTTCGCTATCCGGTTGAAGGGTTCAGAGGCTATCGGAATACCATCCTGGATTGATCTCAATAATTTTCTATCGATTTTGTCCATAGTATCAGAAACATTTATTTGTTTGATGTCTATTAGGCTATATTAGCATGATAGATTTAAAAAACGTTTTGGAAGTGGTCAACGAATCAATTGTACTTCCCATAGTTATAATAGCGTTTTTATTATTAATCTATGTGGTTTTTTATCTGAGTACAAGGGACCCTGATGTTGTCAGATCAAGAATATTCTTAAAATATGCGGAATTTAAAAAGGCGTTCATATTGCTTGCAGCATTCGCTTTTGTCCTGGTTTTACATGTGGCTCTGATATACATACCGCATTTTTTTCAGTTTGAGGATTATTCTTTCATAATATATATGCAGAGGTTCGGTGGTCTTCTCCTTTCCCTGATCATGATAACTTTTGTTTACGTTCTTGTTAAAAGCATAAAATAAAAAGCAATATTGAATATCTCACAGGGTAATTAGAAACTAATGCTCGAAAGGATAAAAGTAGCTGTCAGGGATTTGATCCGACCTGTTGCAAAAAAGATCATTGGAGTGAACCCCAATACACTTACCCTGCTGGGTCTGTTGATCAGCATCGTGGCTGCCTACTATTTCGCAAGGCGGGAGGTCTTTGTGGCAGGTTTTCTTCTGCTCATTGGCGGTTTCCTTGATGCTCTTGACGGGGCAGTCGCCCGCGAGAACGGCAGGACGACCCGCTTTGGAGGTTTTCTTGATTCGGTCTGCGACAGGTTCGCGGATGCTGCCGTGCTGATAGGAGCGATGTACGGTGGTCTCACATCATTTTCTTCTTTTCCCTCAATACCGGCCTGGTTTCCTGGCTCACTGGCGATCGTTGGTTCGCTGATGGTAAGCTACACCAGGGCGCGCGCCGAAGCGGCAGGCACATCCGCATCTGTGGGTGTGGGGGAAAGGGCGGTAAGAATGATCATCCTGATCTTTGGCGCGTTCTTTAACATCGTGAATTGGGCGGTTCTTTTCGTGACGATCATTTCGTTCATCACGGTGTTCCAGAGAATAGCGTATGTAAGGAGAACACTTAAATAACAACTTTTAAGTCAAATAAACGTTATGACTGAATGGGTATTAAAATGGCAGGCATTCGAATAGCAATCGCAGGTGCAGGTAATTGCGCGTCATCACTGGTACAGGGGCTTGAGTACTACAAAAATGTAAAAGAATCAGACGACCTTGTCCCGGGTCTTATGCATAATTCCCTCGGCGGCTACCTGATATCGAATATAAAACCAGTGGCTGCATTTGATGTTGACAGGAGGAAAGTCGGAAAAGACCTGTCTCATGCACTTTTTTCAGAACCGAACTGCACAAAAAAATTTTCGGACATTCCTGAACTGGATGTTGAAGTGATGAAAGGACAGGTGCTTGACGGCGTTGCGCCTCATATGATAGATTATTTCCGTGTGGACGATACCCAGAAACCGGTAGATGTCGCATCTGTCTTAAAAAAATCAAAAGCAGATGTGTTGATAAATTACCTGCCTGTAGGTTCCGAGGAAGCGGTTAAATGGTATGCAACACAGGCACTGGAAGCAGGATGTGCATTTATCAACTGCATCCCCGTATTCATAGCATCCGACAGGCAGTGGGCTGGGAAGTTTATGAAAGCAGGACTCCCGATCATAGGGGACGACATAAAAAGCCTTGTTGGCGCTACAATAGTTCACAGGACGCTCACCCAGATGATAATAGACAGGGGAGCCAAAATCGACAGCACTTACCAGTTGAACGTAGGAGGGAATACGGATTTCAGGAATATGACCGACCAGGCAAGGCTCAAGTCCAAGAAGATATCAAAGACAGAATCCGTGTCGTCGCAGATACCTTACGATGCGTATGTTTATGCAGGTCCCAACGGGTGCATCGACAGCCTGAACGATAATAAGATATGCCACCTGAAGATAGATTTTAAATTATTTGGCAATGTACCTGCTTATCTTGACCTTAAACTCTCGGTGGAAGACAGCCCGAACAGCGCAGGGGTCGTTGTTGATGCCATCCGCGTTGCGAAAATCGCCCTTGACAGGAAGATCGGTGGTCCGATCATACCGGCGTCAGCTTATTTCCTGAAGCATCCCCCGCAGCAGATGCGTGAGGAAGAGGCACGCCACCAGCTTGAAGAGTTTATAAATCCTGCTGCCCGATAACTTTCAGTCCCGACACCCTCACTGTCGGGGTGATAACGTTACCCATTCTTCTTACGTCCTTTCCTGCGCCATCGATATTTTTCAACAGCTCAAAGATATTCCCTGATATCATCATAGACTTTATTGGTAACGTGATTTCCCCGTCCTTGATCAGGAATGAATTCCGCGCTTCGACTGAAAAGTCGCCTGATATGGGATTTGCAGTATGCGCTCCTATGACTGAATTGACGATCACCCCTTCTTTTATCTCGCCGGCGACGTCTGATGCTGGATATTTTACTATGAGATTGCGGAGATTTATTGATGGTGTTGATGTGAACGAGCCCCGGACTGCATTGCCCGTACTTTCCCTATTTTCTTTTCCCGCGGTATAACAATCGTAAATGAATGAATTAAGCCTGCCGTTCTTCACAATATCATTTATTTGTGACGGGGTACCTTCATCGTCGGTAGATGCTGTCCCGATACCGCCCGGAAGTCTTCCGTCATCTATCAGCGACAGTTTTTCATTAGCTATCATGCACCCCATTTTTCCTATCAGTGCTGACCTGCCTTTCTGGACGTTATCAGCATTCAACGAGGTCATGAAGGTATTCTCAAGGATGTCAGAAAAAGCCATTGGTTCAAGGAGCACAGGCATGTCCCCTGTTCCGATACCGATGCCGTTTATTGACCTTGCGGCAAGACGCGCCGCGCTTTCACCTATCCTGTAAAAATCGATGTCAAGCATCCTGGAAGCGTCAAATTCAGAAGCAGTAGATATTTGTTCGCCTTTCGTGGATGTTTCAATGGAAGCATTGACAAAGGTATCCTCTTCTTCAACCTCCACGCCATTCGAGTTCAGGATAAGGGTGTTCGAATTCAGGCACAGGAAATTCCCGGATGTGGGTGATACCTGGGGGAGGCTCTTTGCCCCTTCTATCAACTGCGCAGTATACTCTATGCAGGATTCGATGTCAATGTCTACAAGCCTCGTGTCGCATATATCCCTGACTGCCGGCGCCTTTTTTTTCCCCGGAAGACCTGACCATTCGGGGTCTCCATGCCTCACGCGTGCTGATTTCACTGCAAGGATGCATGCCTCTTCTATCCGGGACGGGTCGTTGGTGCTTGAAAAACCTACCGCGCCTTTCACGATGGCGCGTATCCCGATACCTGAAATAAGGCTTTCTTTCGCAAGGTCGATCTCGTCCTTTTGTACATCGATATTTACAGACCTGCCGCGAATGCAATATATCTCTGCCTCATCAGCCCCCGCTCTCAGCGCGTATCCGGGGGATTTTCGTGCTATCTCAAAAATGTCGGTCATCGATGCTTAATTAGGATTAAGTTATTATTATCTGTTTGGTTGACCCGATATTATCTGATTTTGGTGATTAAAATCACCCCTTAGTAATTCGGTAACTGGAACTATTTAACCTGGCAAATATTTCCCTATCAGATCTGCAAGTTTTCTCTTTGTCTCAACGGGTATTTTATCCGGCGCTGTCAGTATCGCCCCTGATAGCGCATTCGCGCACACGCAGTTCCTTTCAAGCGATATTCTGGTTACCGCCTCTTTGATTATATTGCGCACAGCTTCCTCATTCTTCATGGCGTTCTGTATTACTATATCGATGGTAACATCTTCCTCGTGCCAGACGTCATAATCCGTAACAGTAGCGATTATACTCATGCACATTTCAGCCTCACGCGCAAGCTTCGCTTCCGGGAGTGCAGTCATCCCGATAACGTCAAACCCGAGCTTCTGGTACACTCTTGACTCTGTGCGCGTTGAGAATTGCGGTCCCTCCATGCAGACGTACGTTCCCTTGCTATGCATCCTGTAGCCGAGTTTTTTCGTGATGCCAGCCAGCATTGTGTTCATCTCAGGACAGAAGGGGTCGGCAAAACCCGTATGCACAACAATACCCTCATCAAAGAACGTGCTTTCACGAAGCCGCGTCCGGTCAAATATCTGGTCCGGGATAACGATATCAAGCGGCTTGAGTTCAGGCTTCAGGCTCCCAACGGCTGAAGCCGATATTATCCTTGTCACGCCAAGTTTCTTGAGCGCGAGGATATTTGCCCTTGAATTCAGTCTGCTCGGAGATATCCTGTGTCCTTTGCCGTGCCTGGGCAGGAATGCCACGTTCATGTCCCCGAAAGAGCCTATCGTGATAGCATCAGACGGCTTCCCGAAAGGCGTATCTATCTCCACTTCTTTAACGTTATCCAGCATTGAAGCGTCATATACGCCGCTTCCTCCGATTATCGCAATATCTGCCTTCATTTTTTCACTCTCCGCAGTATTTCCAGGTATTTTCACCTGAAACATTTCGTGTTTTAACTATCCCTCTCCTTACCATCTCTGCAAGTATTTCATCCAGCCTGTCGGGCTGGGCTATCTCGAAGCTGATCGGGTCGATATTATGATATTTCAACAGCCCTGACCTGATCTTCGGTATCGTCCACTCATCAAGTTTTTCTTTAACCATGAGGCGCGAGATGATGTCTATCATATCCTCGATAAAGTTCCAGGGATACACTATCCATGCCCATTCTTCCACTATCTCGCCAATATAATCAGGCTTTACTTCTGATGTGTATAAGTACTGCAGCACCGCAGTCCTTACCTCTGTGGGATGCTGTTTCAGGACATAATCCTTTGAATGTACTATGCTCTTACCAGTGTCGCAGATATCGTCTACGATTAGAACCTTTTTACCCGCCACCGCATTGCCGGCAAGCGGGTATTTGATAGCGGGTCCTCCTCCTGCGTTTGCAGTTCCCACATAATGTTCTATCTTCAGGCTCGTGAGATCGTTGAGCCCCAGGAAATCGCATAGTACCCTGCCTGCGAACCACCCTCCACGAGCCAGGGCTATTATTGTATCGGGACGATAGCCCGACTTCTTTACATCGTTCGAAACGTGCCTGCACAGGTCATAAATATAATCCCAGTTCGTTATGACGCACTTGAATTTGTCCGGTAGTACCATAAAACACCCGAACCGAAAATGAATTAGACTGATATATACTTTTTGAAATGCTTTGTCCTAATAATTATAAAGATGGAATAAACAAAATATATCTATAAGTAAAACAATAGTATGATGTCAGGAGTTTATATATGTCGGATAAAAAGCATAAAAATCCAGAATCAGGCGACATGCAGCGAGTTCCAACGGGAATTCCAGGGTTTGACGAGTTGTGTGGCGGAGGGATACTAAGGAATCGTTCATATCTTCTTTCAGGAGCGGCAGGCGCTGGAAAAACCATATTCGGTCTTCAATATCTTTATAACGGGATCACAAAATACGGAGAAAGCGGTATTTATATCGCCACTGAAGAGCGCCCGGAACAGGTAAGGGAAAACGTGAAACAGTTCGGGTGGGATTTTCAGGCGCTTGAGGATGAGGGGAAACTTGCCATACTCGATGCATGTTCAACCAAGATAGGCATACCCTCGCATGAGAAATACGTGGATGTGAGACCTTTTGATATGCGCTCCATGCTTGACCAGATAATTGCGATCCAGGAGGACATAGATGCAAAGCGCGCTCTCGTGGACGGCACTACTTCCATCGGGTTTTATCTGAACGACCCCGCAAAGATAAGAGTTGAACTTCTGAAATTAAGCACCACGCTTGAGATCCTCGGATTGACTTCCCTGCTGACCTGCGAGATAATTGATGATAACAATGCAAGCAGGTTCGGCGTCGAGACTTTTGTCACTGAGGGCACTATCCTGATGTATTACAAGCGCAAGGAAAACGTAAGAGTGCGAAGTATTGAGATTTTCAAGATGAGGGGCTCCAACCACAGCCAGAACGTCCATCCCTATGAGATAACCGGAAACGGCATAGTGGTGCATCCTCACGAAGAAGTGTATATACCTTAATTTTTTTTCAGGATGCAATGAAGAACCCGCTGATAGTGGTTAATTTTAAGACATACGCCGAAAGCACGGGCGAGAAAGCGGTAATGATAGCCCGGTATTGCGAGGAAGTGAGCCGTGACCATGGCGTTGGCATTGTTGCAGTCCCGCAGATACCGGATATTTACAGGGTGGCAAGTTCAGTGAAGATACCGGTGTTCGCCCAGCATATCGACGGCGCCGGAGCGGGCAGCTTTACAGGACACATAACCGCAGAATGTATACGGGATTCAGGCGCCAGCGGGACGCTCTTGAACCACTCGGAACGCCGTCTTTTATTATCAGATATTGATTCAGCGTTAACAGCCGCAAAAAAAGCCGGGCTGACTACCATCGTATGCACGAACAATGTCGCAGTCACGTCGGCTGCGGCAGCGCTGTCTCCTGATTTTGTTGCGATCGAACCTCCCGAGCTGATAGGTTCGGGAATCCCGGTCTCAAAAGCTGACCCTGAAATAGTCAGGGCGTCGGTTGCGGCAGTAATGAAAATAAATCCTGAAGTAAAAATACTCTGCGGGGCAGGAATATCCAGAGGAGAAGATGTTGCGGCAGCGGTTGAACTTGGAACTTCAGGCGTATTACTTGCATCAGGTGTCATCAAGGCAAAAGACCCCAGAGCGGCACTTATTGACCTTGTGGGAAAGATATGATCAAGAGAAGGTAAAAAGATAGAAACGAAAAAGCTTTTTATGATAAAAAAAGAGAAAGGTTTAAATTATATGGTGTCGTTCAAGGGGCGCACGTCCACGAGGTTTTAACACAACTTGCAATTGATTACTGAGCATTTATTTCCCTATATCAAAGGCATATGCGTAAGACCAGTGGATAAAATGTTTGGGCTCGTAGCTCAGTCAGGCAGAGCACCGGGCTTTTATTCAGCCAGAGCCGCGCCAGGTGGCGCAAAATGCGGATTCAAGAACCGCGGGCTTCTGAATGAAAAGATACCCGATGGTCGAGGGTTCAAATCCCTCCGAGCCCGTTCTGTCAGGGAGGAAACAGCATGAAGGAGAAAGAGATTGCCGGAAGGGAGTTCAAACCCTTATAACATAAAATGGTGCCGATGCATGAAATTTTAGATGAAAGCGAGTTAAAGAAGACTCTATCCGAGTATAATATAGATAAAGAACAGATGCCGAAGATCCGTTTATCAGACCCTGTTGCTGTCTCCATAAAAGCTAAAGTCGGCGATGTTGTCCGAATCACCCGGAACAGTCACAGCGCAGGAAAGGCAATTTTTTACCGGTTAGTTATCGCATGAATTATCAAGGAATGTATGAGGTTGTATGTTAGATAGAAGAGTATTATCAAGAGCATTTTTTACAAGTGAAAAAATCGTCAGGCATCATGTTGAATCTTTCAATGATTTCCTGGAATACGGGCTTCAGAAAGTTATCGATGAACAGAGGATCATCGAAACTGATATCGAAGGCACCCATGTAAGACTCGGGAAGATCCGCGTAGGTTTCCCTGTAGTAAGGGAAGCTGACGGGGCGGTCGATAAACTCTATCCTACAGAAGCAAGGCTCCGGAACATCACATATTCAGCGCCTCTGTCTCTCGGAATGACCATCATAAGCCCGGAAGGCGAGAAGGAAGAAAAAGAGGCTGCGATAGGGTCTATGCCGATGATGATATGGTCAAAGAAATGCAACCTTGTGGGATTAACGGAAAAAGAAATGGTTGAACTGGGAGAAGACCCCCAGGATCCGGGCGGATATTTCATAATCAACGGCACCGAACGTGTAATTACCACACTCGAAGACCTCGCCCCGAACAAGATCCTTGTCGAATTCGAAGAAAGATACGGCGAAAATATCGAAGTCGCTAAAGTATTCTCACAGAGGCGGGGTTACCGCGCCCTTGTTGTCGTGGAGCGGAACAGGAAATCCATTCTTGAAGTTTCTTTCCCGTCCATATCAGGCAGGATCAATTTTATCACTCTCATAAGGGCGCTTGGCATAGAGACCGACCAGGACATCGTAAACGCGGTCTCGAACGACCCCGAGATCGTAAAATTCATGCTCGAGAACCTTGAAGAAGCTGAAGTGGCGGATAAAGAAAAAGCTATGGAGAAAATAGGCACCCGCGTCGCTTCAGGTCAGGCAAGGGATTACCAGATAAAGAGGGCGAATTACGTTATTGACAGATACCTGCTGCCGCATCTCGGCAACGATGAAGCTCACAGGATGCTGAAGGCACAGTTCCTCGGGCGCATGGCTCAGGCATGTTTCGAACTTGCGCTTGGCAAGAGGGAAAGCGATGATAAAGACCACTATGCAAATAAGAGGCTCAAACTGGCTGGAGACCTTATGGAAGACCTGTTCAGGGTCTCGTTCAACAGGCTCACGCGTGACATCAAATACCAGCTTGAGAGAGCAAGCATGAGGAACAGGGACCTGAACGTATCGACCGTGGTGCGTTCGGATGTGCTGACAGAAAGGCTTGTGCATCCTCTTGCGACAGGCAACTGGGTCGGCGGTCGCACGGGTGTATCGAAGCTGCTTGCCC
>CABMHZ010000187.1 GCA_902386115.1 uncultured archaeon
GATGTCATGCAGAGAAATCTTGGCAGCGATTATATCAGGCTTGACAGCGCGAAGATGTCCTGGTACTGGTTCAATCTATCGGATATCACACCGGATTATATCCTGTGGAGAAAGATGGACAGATCGCCGGATGAGTACAGGTTCGTGCTTTTCTATAAGCCAAAATCCCCACAATCATCTTAATTTCCAATTGTCCCGTCCCTGAAATGTATGATCCTGTCCGCCATCCCGCCTATCTCAGGGCTGTGCGTTACCATCACGATCGTCTGTCCTTGCTCCCGGTTCAATTTCCTGAAAAGTTCGATGATTTCTATAGAAGATTTTGTATCCAGGTTACCTGTCGGTTCATCGGCGAGGAGAATTTTCGGGTCGTTGCCCAGACTTCTTGCAATAGTAACACGCTGCTGCTGTCCACCCGATATTTCAGACGGGAGGTGGTTCAATCTATCACCAAGACCTACAAGATCAAGCAGTTCCTTTGCCCGTTCCTTATAATTTGGTCGTTTATTCAGCATCATGGGGAACATTACATTTTCCATGACCGTGAGCTCATTAAAAAGGTTGAAGAACTGGAAAATGAAACCTATGTATTTCAGTCTGTACTCAGCCCTTTTGTTGCTATTCATGTTTGTCACATCGTTACCCTCTATGTATATTTCACCGGAAGTCGGGATGTCAAGCATGCCGGTCAAATTGAGAAAAGTTGACTTGCCGCAGCCTGATGGACCCATGATGGCAACAAATTCACCCTGTTCTATAGAAGTATCCACGCCATTAAGCGCTTTAACCTCGACTTTGCCAAGCATATAGCTCTTTTTAAGATTATTTGTTTTAATTATTTCCATTTTATTCGCCCCAGATTGCTTTTATGATGTTCGTTCTGCCTGCCATTATTGCAGGAAATGCTGCTGCGAGGATTACAATGAGCATTGTTACGAGCGAAGTATCATAGATGAGAAATAAATGAAATCTTGGACCTAAAGAACCAAGGGTTGGGTCAGGAAAAGGATGTGCTTCCAAATATTTAGTACCTGCATATCCCAGTATATCTCCAATCAGGATACCTATTGTTCCGAGAAACACCGCCTGGAGAATATATACGAATAATATCTGTAAGTCCTTCATTCCAATTGCTTTCAATATACCTATCTGCCTTCTTTTATGTAAAATATTTATATAAAGTACTATACCTACGGATACTCCACCTGTAAATAATCCGATTCCAATTATAAGATTACTAATATCTCTGAACGTTTTAAACGAACTCAGTACGGATTCGATCTCTTGTTTCCATTCTTTGATTTTTTGAATGCCAAGTTCCCTGGATATTTTATTTTTATATTCCCCTGAAAGGGCTTCATCGTGTAATTTGACAAGAATAATAGATGCTTTATTATACAGATTAAGCTGTTCTGCTGCTTCTTCAAAGTTTATTATGACTGTGTTCGCATCCATCGCCAAACCTGTATGTAGTATCCCTCTAATTTTAAAGAGTCTGGTTTTTCCGTTTTCAAAAACTATGGTCACTTCATCGCCGACTTTTACCTTTAAATCATTTGCCAGCCTGTATGATATCAAAGTTCCGTCTCGATCATTAGCTGCAAGTGTTTCACCCGAATCTATTTTACTTAACAGGATCGTAACTTCATTTTCTTTCAAGGGATCTAAGGCTAAAATCTTTACAGTTTTGAATTTTTCCTTATAATGTAAAGCACCACCTGCCGTGATTCTGGGTGAATAAGCAGCCACTTCATCCATGCCTTCAATTTTTTTTTCCTTTATGCCCAGCCCTTCTATGTATTTATCCTGCTCATTTGGATAGATATTAATGTGTCCAGAAGAAGTGTCCATTGTTTTTTCTAAGAAACCATTAGTCAAGCCATCCATGAAACCATTTATGATAATAATATTTGCAGTAGAAATGGCAATTGCTATTATTACAAAAATAAACATTTTCCAATTTTTCTTTGCATCTTTTCTTGCATAGAAAAAAACTGAGGACATCTTATGTACCCCATATGGCTTTGATAATTTCCACCCTGCTGGCTTTAATAGCGGGATATACTCCTGCCAATATCGTTACTGCAAAAGAAACAATTGTAGCAATGTAGAACAGTTGGGGTTCGAACCTTGCACTTATCCAGGTCTGCGATATGGCATCTAAGAAAGGATTTGCTTCAAAGTACCTGATCGAGAGATATCCGAGACAATCTCCGATAAAAACACCTATTATGCCAAAAATTGCAGCTTCCATCAAAAATACTGTGAAGATGAAGGCATCATTTGTTCCCATGGCTTTCATTATGCCGATTTGTCTTTTTTTATGAATTACATTTATATATATTACGATTCCAACCGAAATCGCTGCTGCGATTAAACCCACTCCTGATATTACACTTGAAGTACTCCGCCATGAATTAGCGAAGTTTGACACGAATTCTGTCTCTTGTTTCCATGTTTTCACATTATTCACATCCAGATTCTGCATAATCATCGGCTTGTATATTTCTGTCATGCTCTTGTCTGAAAGCTTTATCAGAATAATAGAAGCCATATTATCAATACCAAGCTGTCTATAGGCTTCATTCAGGGGCATAATAACGGTAGAGCCATCAAAATCCAGGTTACCAGTGCGAACAATTCCTTTAACAACATATACCTTAACTACTCCAGTTTCAAATGCCAGCGTGGCTTCATCTCCGATATCCAATTTTAAATCCTCAGCAAGGCGGGAGGAGACGAGGATGGCATTCTTATCATTAGAATTTATAGCAGTACCCCGGACAAGTTTTTCAAGAAGTTTTGTCGTCTTTCGTTCATTATCGGGATTCAGAGCCAGTATTGTACTGGATACTGAAAGCCCTTTATTGGATAAAACACCTGTTGCCGAAATCCTTGGAGAATATGCTTCCACATCCTTTAATGCAGCAAGTTTCTGCTCCTTTATCCCGAGACCTTCTATAAACCGTTCATTATCATCAGGGTAAATATTTAAATGACCTACCGAAGATTGAATAGTGTTATCGACTAAATCCCCGATCATTCCATCAACAAGCCCATTGATAACGATGATATTCGCAGTCGCTAAAATAATCGATAATGTGATAATTATGAAGACCTTTCTGTTTTTGAAGATGTCTTTTCTTGAATAGAAAAGAGCAGAGCGCAAATCAACTGACACTCTTTTAGTTCCTCCTGTTATATATTAGAACAAGAGCGATTATTGCAAGAATTGGTAAAATTATTGTAAAACCTGGTGCACTGTGACTACCGCCCCCTGATAAGCCTGATTGATTTGCCGGCTCAAGGGTTTTGGGAACTGTCCTGCTGTCAACATTAAAGATCTTATCGTAGTTAACATTAACATCTTTCGTATTTAATATTGCTGAAACCATATAAGTGCCCTCGTCTAAATTATTAGTCCACAGGATGTTTACGGTTTTTTCCTTATCATTTGACATAATAAAAGGAGCATCGATTTCCCTCGTTTCCACAATCCTGCTGCCCTTCTTCAAAGTAAAAATGATTTTAGCATCCAGAGGAACCATAGATGTGCTCTTTATTGTAGCACTTGCACCTGTGCTGTCCCCATACACCTCGGTTATTTCAGCATCGTTCCTGGCTGTAAAATTCGAGCGTACAGTCAGATAATATTCAGGAACTCCTTCACGGTATATATACACTTTTGCCAACCCTTCATATTTTTTACCCTCTTCCAGTGCCACATTTCCATGATGTTCGAGGACAATAGCCCCTTCTACCCCGGGAGATAGTGTAATCTGTTCAACCTTCTGAGAATAAACAACCTGTTCCCCACTTGCAACTAAAATATATTCTATATCAGCAAGAAAAGGCTGATAGCTGGTTTCCAGATGTCTCTCATATGTACGTAAAATTAATTTGAAACCATTGGAATTTACACCGAAGCCGTCTACATAGATTTTTGAAAAACCCAATGTCGAGTTGCCGACAATAGAAAATTTCATTTTTTCTACGGAACCTTCTTCTGAGGCATTTGCTATTGAAGTAATTATCATAGAAATAGCAAGAATAATCACTATATATTTAACCATAAAACTCCACTGATTTGCCCGTACTCGATAGGACTATCTCTGAATTGATTTTCCCCATTATCCTTATTCATCCTTTAGCCACACTGAATATTTGCTTTCTCATATCGTCATCATTAAATTTGCCCAATGAGATAATTTTCCCGTCCATGACAACTACGGGGAATGAATCTATTATTACAGGCAACCCGTGGTGTTCTACTTTTTGCCATACATCCGGTCGCTGTTCCTGCACTAATCTCATCAGAATATCCTGTGCCGCCAGCGGATCAACTTCATTGAACGTAATACCGGCTTCTTTGCATATGTTTTTTAATACTTTGGAGTAATTCTTGTTAGCAAGTCCTCTAGTCAATGCACAGCATCCCGGTATCTGAAATAATATAACTGTGTGTTCCATAATATCACCCATAAAGGATTTTCCCGATTTTTCTCATATTTTCTATTCCTGTAATATCAGTTTCAAATAGAGGTACTTCAGTTTTGTTTAAATCTCTAAATCTTTTATCTATGACATCCAGATATCTGTCTTGCGTCGATCTTCGTTTTTCTAAAAACCAATTTCCTTTTAGCACCTCTCTGGGTATTATTTCGTTGATTATTAAAGATGGAACATTTATTTTTAGCTGGCTCAAATTCTCGATCGCTCTTGCCGTTTCTTCAACAGGGAGGTTTTCAGCCAGCAATACTAATGTAAATAAAGTTGTTTTTGTATCTGCCAGTGTTTTTATTGCGTTCTCGTATCTTTTTTGTTCTATCTTTAAATTATCTAATGTATCTCCTCCCACTTTGATATTCAATAATTTGCCCAGTACTAATCTATTTTGAAGCTGCTTGGAAATATAATTCGCCCAATCAAAAGGCATTGACAGCTCCCTTAGTGTATGTCCTGTCGGGGCGGTATCGAATACTATAACATCCTTTTCATCTGAATTCAGATAGCTTACAAATTGATCAAAGGCTGCCATCTCCTCTGCACAGGGTGTATTCATTACTTCCTTTCCAAACATGCCTGTGATCTGCTCTACCATCTGATTCAACCGTGCCTGGAAAACACCGGATGCTTTCTTAGGGTTTATATTAAGTCCGCACAGATTCTTCATTTCTTTTATTTTTGTTACCTCAGTTTCTCCAATCTCCTGTTGAAAAATTGCGGATAAGCTCACGGTAGGATCTGTTGCAACTATCAATGTATCATACCCATGTTCTGCCAACCATACCGCCGTTGAAGACGCCATTGTGGTTTTTCCTACACCGCCTTTTCCACCAAAGAAAAGGAACTTCTTGTTAGTTATCAAATCTTGCATTGTCATGATAACACTATCAAGCAACAAAGAAAGATAGGTTTTTACCCATACATGTAGGAGTCTATATAAGACTGGTTGACAAAGTAAGATTATGAGAAAAATGACCGCGCGCGTTTCTGGAAGTATATTTCAATGCTGTTTTCCTTTAGCCCGCATGATCGATCGAATTGAAGTTATTTCGATCTTCAACTTTACACCCACCACTCACACTGAAGTCTGCCACATTACACTCAAAGATGGTATGAGCATAGAAAGTCTAAAGAGCGATTTTATCACCGATTTGGTCATAATAGGGAATGAAGGTAAAAACTATACATGCCTGACAAAAGGAAATTTCTCTGATGAGATTTCCAAATTTATAGGACAATTTGATCTTAAACTTGAGTATCCGATTATTTTTGATGGGACTATATGCCAATTTGGAGTTATCGGCTCAACTGAAGAATTGAACAATATCCTTAAAATCGCCAAAGAATTTGGGTGGGGATTTGAAATATTATCGGTACAACAATATGACCCTCTGGACGTAAATGCCTTTAGCAAACTTACCAAGAAGCAAAAAGAAATATTGCTGCAGGCACACGATAACGGTTATTTTGATCATCCAAGAAAAATTAATGCAGAACAGCTTGCCAAAAAGATTGGAATCCATAAAACGACTCTTCTTGAACACCTGCATAAAGCGGAAAATCAGGTCATCCGAAATTTAATTGGAGAAAAAAGTTAAACAAGTTTTGGAGATTCATCCGCCTTTGGGATTTTGAATCTCCTAACTTGTATTTGGGGAAGATAGCTTTATATTGTAATCGAATTAAATATTTATTATGTATATTCTTTCAAATCTTCATTTCTTGCATTTTTTTCATGTAATTCATCATATTTGCTTAATGCTTCCAAGGAAAAGGCTGTAGTGAAATCTTCTGAACCTACATAATCCGGCATAATTCCCCCTGTTTTGACACCTATTTCTGCCCAGCCACCATCATTTCGCTGGGTACTCAGTATATGCTCAATAGCTTTGTCTAATGCTCTACCTTTATATCCTGTATTTAATAATGAAACTGCAGCCTGGCTTGTATTCATTTCATTCCCCCAGCTTCCATCCTCTTTTTGCGTACTCAAAAGATAGTTTATTATAATTGGCATTGAAGGTCCTAAATCCGTCACATTCCCATCCTTATACGCCCTTGTGAACATGTAGAGCTGGATGTAGGGATCATTATAATACAGCGTTGGATTAACGAAAGAATTATTCATTATATAATTATTTATAGAGGAGCTTACATCGGGCTCCTGTTTACCGGCAAGAGAGAGCGCATATAGCATATTTGCATTAACTACGATATCTATATCGTTTTGTTTAAAATACAAATAAAGCGGATCTGATTTATTCAGCCATTTTTCTTCATTTATCCATGTATTAAATAAACCATCGGAATTTCTGAAGTTAAGAGCATACTCCAAGCCACTTTCTTCAATCGGGATTCCGTTCTCTCTTAAAGAAGCAAAAGCTACGGCAGTATCGTCCATATCAGGTGGTATATAGGGATCTACTAACTCGTTCGAATCAGGCGGAGTAATGGGATTCTTTCCATAGAATCTCCATACTCCTGGCTCCTCTTTATTTGCCAGCATATACTCTACTATTTTATCTTTTATTCCATCGGCTTCCGAATTCGAGTCTACAAAAGTAAGTGCATGAAGGATAAATGACGTATCATAAACCAGTGGCATGTATACACTGTTTGACATATTCGGGCTTTTTGAGATGTATGCAGGAAATCCGCCAGAAGATATTTGGCGTTCTTTTAAAAAAGAAATTGCTTTTTCTATGCCTGCATCTACATCTTCATGAGAAAAACCGCAATCGTCGCTGTGCATTTCGCCTGCAATCTCTCCATGCTGCAATTGTATCCCCGATGACACATATGAAGCAGTGGCTTCTGGCATGCCAGAAGCCATAGAGGTAGAAAATCCCAGAATAAGAATCAACATTGCCCAATAGTTTACTGATTTTCTGAAAACTATTCGTTTATTACCTGTTATTTTCTCTTTTACCATTTCAATCACCTATAATTTTTTTTTCAGTTCTAATATACTCATAAATCACGACCGCGATTAGCGAGCCAATGACCGGGGCTATCAGATATATCCACTGATAATCGAATATTCCACCAATTATCGCTGGCCCTAAAGACCTGGCTGGATTCATTGATGCACCGGAGATTGCACCCCCGAAAAGTGCATCAAGGGCTACCACTCCACCTATCGCAATACCTGAAACTTCAGGTTTAACCCTGACATCCGTAGCGACTGATATTATCACTAACATGAGGAAGAAAGTCATTACAACTTCTA
>CABMHZ010000188.1 GCA_902386115.1 uncultured archaeon
CCTGCCCGATAACGATATCCCCGACAGAAATATGCGGCGGCACATTCGTAACAGGCTCGACAGAGATGGAACGGTCCTTGGGAATTGTTTTTACGTATCCTGTAGCTGTTGCGTATATATTTCCCCTGTCTTCATAAGTCCCATGCCTGGGAATGAACTCCTCTGAAGTCCCGATGAGTTCGCCGGGCAGGACTATCATCCCCTTTTCTATATTGGCTTTAGGGGTTTTTTCCACCGGCTGTTCTGTCTTATCCACTTCTTCCTCTACCTCTGCTGTCTCTTCAATAACCTCTTCAGTGGCTCCGGTTTCTTCTTCTGTTGTCTCGATCTCTTCTTCCTTTGCTTCGACCTCTTCCCCTTCTTCTATTTTCTCTTCAAACTCTTTATCCTCTTTGTTAAATCTTCCTGGTTTTCCTTCGCCTTTCACAAGCTTTCTCCTGCCCGTGGCTTTCTTTCTTTTGATTCTAATAATAATCCCTCTATCTTTTCTCTATTCTGTATATCTCTGCTTTTATGACCTTTACTTCCTTCGTATGGAATCTGAAAGTCCTTTTTATTGGAAAATCGATCGTTCGATAGTCCGTTATAAGTGCAGGACTTATGAATTTTTTTATGAACTCCTGGCTTCCGGCGTTGTGTATGGAATAAACCACGCCGCTTAATTCGAGGGCTTTCCTCAAAAAAGGACGGTCGCTTCCTTTCACCTGGGCGCCAAATGGAGGGTTCTTCACTACTGTATGCGCTTTCCCGCACACATCCTCAATACTGCTGCACACGAACTCAACCTCTACGCCGAGTCTTTCTGCGTTTGCCTGTGCAATCTCAATTGCGTCTTTATCATCATCAAAACCTATAACCTTTTCTGCTCCCAGAAGCCTGGCGCCGATTGCCAGAATGCCTCCGCCGCACCCAAGGTCAAATACTGTGCCCGTGAGGTCGCCTCTCATGAAAGCAAAGTGCAGCAGTTCAGCCGCGACCGTAGCGGGTGTTGAGTATTGCTCTTTTAATGGGTCAGGGGTACGAAAGCCTGAGACTTTCTCAAGCATCATCTCAAGACGTCTCTGTCTCATATCTTTTTTGCAGTGAAGTGAAGGGCAGGAAGCATGGCTTCCCCGTATGCCCTGACCTGTTCGAAGTATTGTTTCGCAGGGGTCTTGATGCCTGCAACGCCTCCTTCCTGCTCTTTTTTAACAAGACTGGCAAGGAGGATCAGGTGCGACCGAACGAAATCCCTGGGTATCATTATTTCGCGTTTTACCGTTTCGACCGTGATGTCGGAAAACCCGGAGTCGGAAAGCTCCCTGCTTATTTCCGTGAACTCATGGATGTAAATAGCTCCGGTGGCTTTAAGGATCTCATTGAAGAACAGGCTTGAGCGCTGTGCTTCATTCTGCGGCGCCCATAACAGGATCATAAATGAGAAATTCGAGCCTTTCTTCAGCGTCCGTGCCGCCTCCCTGAACACGTAACCGATCATGTCATGGGGTATCAGGTCAAGATAGTGGTACGATACCACGGCATCAAAGACCTCTCCTTTGAACGGGACAAGAGCGGGTTTCATGACAACGGCATTTGATAAGCGCTTTTTTGCCGTGATCCCGGATACTGATGATGGAAGTTCCTCATTGAGCACACCACCGAGATCAAGGGTGCGCGACGCGGGGGTGATACCTGAGCGTTTGATAAATTCCAGTCTGTCTGCTGCTGCGTATGGCATAAGAAACCTGTAATAATAGATTTATTTTCATCCATTTATCTTTTTATGGTATATAAACTGTTTTTAAATTCCCAACTTTCATCCTCGGTCATGACAGTCAAAAATATCCAGGATTTCTTTCTGCTCATCAGTCATAGAACTTCAACCGCGTATTTGGAATTGGTAATAGATTATTTGGGTTGTGAAATTATGTCTAAAAATACAAAAGGTAGTCACTTAAGGAAATAGTATCAGGACTCTACACTATCATTTCCTACACCGTAAACTATATCAAGAGATAGGAATTATATCCATCCAGGTGGGATTTAACCAAAAAGGTGGTAACTTGAAACATCTTCAACGTGGGCAACTTTTTGCCTTACCTCTTTCAGTCGGCGGTTATTTCTCAGAAATGTAAAACACTTTTTCGAAAAATAGGGAGAAATAAATATAAAATAAAAGGAGGAAGATAAAATGGTAACGAAGATAGTAGATAATTTAGGTGCAGCCATTGGGTGTCGTTTTCTACAGAAACGGAACCAATTGGCGTTTGTGGAATATAGCAAGGGGACTATCAGCCTTTTGGATATGGTCTGTCCAACCGGTTCGGTTGTTTCAAAGGGAACAACCGTTCTTAAAGGAACATGGGTTTTTGACTGTGAAACCGGAGCGCTGGGGGGCAGTCTAAACGGTCCTGGAGATATCTGGTGGGAACAGATCGATAACACCAGGCGACAAATGGTGCCGGTTGGAGGAGCAGGTATCGTAAACTTGGGTAAGATAAATTTTGCATCAGTCACACCTGCCCTTCTTCAAACATTGCCGTATAATAAAGTTCCGATCATAGGGAATAACGATGCAACGAATCAACTGGTTGACGGAACTATTTTTGCCGTGCAGACAAAGGCTGGAAATTTTGCTAAAATAATGGTAATTAAATACGACTATAATATGGAGATCAAATGGGAGACATATAAACCTGCCAGTCCATATCATGTCATCGGCACAGGCTATACCACACCGGAAGATATTGCAGTCAGTGCTGATGAGAAAACAGCCTATGTAACGGAGCGAACTGGTAATCTGCTTAAGGTTGATCTGAATAATGCCAACCGTTCTGCGGCGACAGTTGTAGCTTCCGGGATGAAGGCACCGCAGCAAATTCACCTTGATGAAAGCCATCATCAAGCCTATATTGTCGAGTACGCGAATCCGGGTTGCCTGATACGAATTGACCTGAAAACCAAACAAAAAACGGTTCTACTGAACGGTCTTAATAATGCGATCGGATTGTTAATTTCTTCTGACCTTGCCTTTGCCTATATCAGCCAGCAGTCTGGGGGCGGTCGCATCACCCGATATTCTCTGCAAGGAGGAGCTGGTGTGGATATCGCTTCCGGTCTGACCAATCCGTTCTTTCTTACCTGGGCGAATCCGATGCAAACCTCTATGTTCGTAGCAGAAAGAGATCCAGCCAATCGCATTACTATGGTTGACACCATACCTTATGCAGGTAGCATCAGGCAGATAATAACCAATGTAGGCGTGCGTCCATCGAGTGTGGCAAAGCTTGATGATACAAATTTACTGATTTGCTGTGACAAGGAAGTGGACAAGGGCGATATTCTTGCGGGAGTTCCATTGCCGGCAGGACTATTTAAAGGAATTGGATTAGTTCCCTGGAACCTGATTACTGCGGGTGGAATGGCTGATACAACAAGTCAACCTGTATACCCATACCAGTTTGCCAAAAATTCACCATTCGGAGGCAGTCTATCGCTTCAAGTCAATCATCAGCTCGCCAGGGAGAATAATGTAAAATACTATCGGGTTTTGGTAGATAATATTCCCCGTCTTGATACATGTTGGGATTTACATATGAATACGGTTAACGGCAAATTTGAAATTCCCGTTCAGTTCAAGCCGAAGGATATCGGAGGCAAACCTGGTTGCTATGGGATTCATGAGCCTGGCAAATGGTACATGAATACAGACCTGGGAATGATAATGGACAGCTCTTCACTATCGAATGATAAGCATGCATTTAAAATCGAGTTCCTGGATACTGCCGGCGTGTTGTTGCAGGACCAGTCGCAACCAGTGTTGATCGACAATAATCGTTGCATTGCAAGCATTGAAATGCCAACGGTGAACAATGTCTCGGCAACTACAGATTGCGGGATGCTTAAATTCGCTAATAAAAACCAGAAGGTTACAATCCATTATGTAGCTTCCCATCCGTTATTGTATGCCACCTATTCATGGAGAGTCGGAAGGGCAGGCAAAGGTCCTGTGCCTGGAGTCCCTGAGTGTAGTGTTGACGGCATTGTCAGTCTTACGCCATTCACTTTTGAAAAGGAAGTTGGAGTTCTGTTAGGAACCTGTCCAAGCGCAGCATTTTACGCATATGTGTACGTATATGCCAGGGCAATCAATGGGATCGGGAGGTTGAGTCAGTACGATGCCTCTGCAATAATCGCTTTTGCATTGACCCCTTAAAGACAATGAGTGCTCCAGCAATAGCTGAACAATAAATAAACAAAAAATAAAACCTACTGAGAAAAATTGTCGCCTGCGGGGTTGCCGACTTCGGCAACCCCGGAAACTTTATCCAAAATTGTCATCTGTGAAAAAATCTAATTCTATAACCTGCTCCCTGCTTTGATCTTTCCGTACTTCTCCTCGAATGCCCCCGGGCAGGTCGTGAAGCAGAAGAAATAATCCTTGTCATTCATCTTCTTCCTGACCGCGCCTTCTGAAACCTTTTTTATCGCAATATGCACAGGTTATACTGATATTGGAGGAAGCAAGGACATTGCGGCTTTTGAGGTTATCCAGTTCAAGCACTGTTACCGCCTTTAGCTTTTGATCTCACAAGCATTATCAGGATTATCCCGATGCCGAGTAATACGATTCCTATCCATTCAATGTCGATCGTAGTGATTATTTTAAGCGTGAGAGGGATCGAACCTCCGCCCGTTCCCTGGAATATGACATAGACGTCCCCGGCA
>CABMHZ010000189.1 GCA_902386115.1 uncultured archaeon
AGTTGACGATGTCTCGTCTGCTGCGTTCGGAAGCAAAGAGGTGGCCGAACTTGTGCACGGAAGCAGGATGCATTTCTGTTCATCGCGGTTCAAGGACGCTGTGCAGCTACGGGAGAGATTCAAACGTATCGCCAAAAAAACAGCAAGGGACTTTGATGAGATATCAGACGACGGAACTCTCATTTACGGCGTTATTGCAGGGAATTGTGAGGAGATCCTGAAAGAAGCTGGTGTTACGGATGACATGTACACTATAACGAACGGTTCTACCGAGACGACCTGGTGGATAGCTTCCGACCTTGCGGATGAATTGAATAAAAGAGGGTTCACGGCTTCGGTGATCGAGCGTCATCCCATGAAAAACGGAATGGTCGTTGAAAAGACGCCTCTTTCGCCATGCAAAGGTATAAACTCTGAAAATTAAAAATAGTGAAAAAAGGTGGTCTGACTGAGCGCTGAAGGAAACGAGAAAATCAAGACACGACTTACAAAATATCTTACGAGGGATGAGAGTGGCATAAGACGGTCTGTTTTGAAATTATTCCTTAGCAGCAAACCTTATACTACGCAGGATGTATTTGACCTGCTTACAAAGGAAGGTTTTGATGTGAATTACAGGGGAGTTTCAGCCATGGTTGGGCTTATGAACACACGTCTTGGCATTTTGCGGATAGACGTAAAAGGGGATCATAATATCTATTCCCTGAAAATCGAGTATAAAAACGTCCTGAAAACAATTATGGATAATTACTGAGCTATTTTTGCAGCTCAAACTCGCAGCCAGCGCCCTGCCCAATCCCTTCGTCGACCCTGACACAAAGCTTTTTGAGGTTATCTGCGCCTTTCGATCTTAGCGCTTTTGCCATTTCCCCTGAAAAGTACTTGCACAGGTCTTCGGCGCTTACCGATCCTGTGGGCAGGAGCACCACATCTTCAGACGGGAACACATAATGCTTCTTACTCCCCGGAATATCAACCGATATGTCTTTCTTTTTATCTATCCTGAGGCGCGGGTCATTTTCCGCGATCAGGACTTTATGGTCAAGCCTGTCGCAGATGCTGTTGACAATCCCTTTGACCATCTCAAAATCGACTATGAACTCCCCTGCCTGTTCGCCCTCGATCCGGACGCTGATCGCATACGTATGGCCGTGAAGGCAGCCGCATTTGGGGTGATTGGGGATGAAATGACATGCCGAAAATCGCAATTTTGCCATCCAGCCGTCAATCTCTATGAACATGAGGTTGGCTTAATTACTCTTCGGCGTATAATCTTTTTGGAGGATTTTTATGTTTCTTTTCAATCATTGTTTTAATTTTAAGCCAGCGCAGCTGCTTCTTTCATTGGCTTCTGACTTAGTATAGGTTTAAGAAAGTCCAGTACAGTTTTTGATGCATCCAGTATCTCTATTTTAACCAGCTTATTGTCCTTGGTAAAATGCAGAATCATTTCTTCTCCTACCTGCTCTCCGTGATCAGGCTTTTCATCACTGACTTTCATAACTAGCGCGTCTGCATCAGGGTAGTATTTTATCTTCATATATGCCTCCTTTAAAGTACCTATTAACATAAGAGATATAAAAAGTTACTACAGTTATGTGATCTTTCTCATATTCATATACCACCCTTGTTAGATGGTCGTTTAGTTTTCGATGAGCTATAAATCGCCCCCCATGCCCTCTGATAATTTCTTCCGCAAATAGCAGATGCTCTAAAACTGTTTCTATCGAAATATCATAATCCCGCATAGAATCAAGGGCATGCCATGTGAATATAATTTTGATTGATTTCTTATCGACATTGATTTCCAGAAGTTTCCCTTTAATGCCATCATGTGATTTAACTATGGTCAAATCCATTATTTATTCACTTTTCCTCAAAACAGGATTATCCCACACTTGTATTTCTATTATTTCATCTGCGGTTTTTTCATCCAGTTCAAGCTTGCCATGAAATTTTTCGAATGTTCGTTTTTTCTTTACCTCTATTTCGATTTCTTCTTTTTTTTCCTGACCAAGCTTTTTTAGAGGTTTTATTGACATTTTTATTCCCTTTTAAAACAACTCTTATGTTAAATCTTATTATATTAGTGACATTCTTAATTTTCCTGCAAATTCTTCTAAGTATTTGGCTCTTTCTTCATCGGATTTATTCCAAAACTCTGACTTTTTATAATTTTTTTCACGCTCAGCAATATACCAGAAACCTCCTAGCTCATCTTTTTCTATTTTTCTATTAATATTTTTTCTACCATCTCTTTCCAAAAATAGTTTTTCATAAATATTTCCATCTGCATCAGTAAATGGATATCTTGGAATCAAATGTGCATGAAGATGTTCTATCCCATCGCATAAAATAGCAATATATATTCTTTGAGGAACATTGTTTTCGTAATCTTGTAACTTCCCCTTCAAATGTATAGCTAATTTATTAAGAGCATCAATAAATCCAGATAGTTCTTCACGTGAAATGTTAGTATCTGCAATATCTACTCTATGGTTTTTCAAAATCAATAATGTATGCCCTTTAGTATATTGTTCTGGTGCTAATGTTGCAATACAATAATCATCTTCATATATTCCTCTTTTACAAGGAATTGTATTATTGCCAGATTTTTGTGGTATTTCTTCTAATAATCCTTTTATCCGACAAAAAACACATTCTTTAACAGAGTTCATATTTTATTAAACTCCTCTGGAATGTAATTCACTTAACTGATTAATATCTTTCTTTACAATCTGGAAGCAAGCATAGACACATGCCTCATAACATTAACTAACACTCCATTAATCCGGCACCAGCCCCTCCCCGCTGAAAATCTTCTTAGCCTCCTCAAGCGTGATATCCGAGGGCGGAACTATCACATCGCTCGGCTTGATAACTTCATGCGGAACAGGTTTCCCGTATTTTCTTACATAATTCGTAAGCTTCTTGAACTCGCTCTTGAAGACTTTTTCATCTCCTTTGTTTACTATCTTCACTATGTTATTATCAATCCTGTTCATTTCATCCATATGCTTCTTATCAAGCTCGAACTGCCCTTCCCCCATCAACCTCACTATCATTTTCCCATCTCCTTCTTAAGCGCCTCAAGCTGTGCATCCACATCTCCCTTCGACTTTATCTTCGAAAGCTCCCGGTCAATATCATCCTTCGTTCCACCTGTAACATCCTCAAGCGTGCCTGCCTCAACAAGCTCATCCAGTGCAGACGCGCTCGCCTTCATGGTTTCGGTCTTGTCCTGCGCTCGCTGGACAGCCATGCCCACATCGCTCATCTCTTCCCCGATGCCGCTAACAGCTTCCGTGACCTTGACCTGGGCTTCTGCAGCGCTGTACTGGGCTTTGATCGTCTCCTTTGTCGTACGGAAGGTTTCTATCTTCGCTGAAAGACGCTTTTCCGTCTCAACCAGTTTATCCTGCTGGCTGGCAACGTCCGCAATCTGCTGGGTAAGACTTGCTATTTCTGCCTGCGAATTGCTCTTCCTTTCAAGAGCGATCCTGGCAAGGTCTTCCCTTCCTGCTTTAACGGCTTCCCGCGACTGCTCATCCAGTTTCTGCACATTCTGCTCAAGTTTAACTTTCTGGAGTTCAAGCCGCTTCTTAGACGTCGTAACCTCTGCAACGCCGCGTTTTACGTTCTGCAGGAGTTCAAGCTGTTTCTCATAAGAGTAATCAAGAGTTTCTCTCGGGTCTTCGAATTTCCCTAAAATTTTGTTTATCTTTGATTTTATGATTGTGCCTGTTCTTTCTATAAGCCCCATGATTTCTTACCTCATTATTCAATTTCTTTCTACGCCTAAATAGTTTCTCTAAGGAAAACAGGACTCAGCATCCGGTACAGCGACATTCGGGGAAGGTAATTTTCAAAGGGCATTAAATCAATAGAATATCAATATCACTAACTGCTTTTACCTCATTAAAATCTCCATCTTTCGTTATAATGCCCTGCGCTTTGTTTGCTATACCTATTCCTGCTATCATTACATCAGCCTGATTTATGGGCGTCCCTCTCTTATATAGCGAGGACATCAATTTGCTGCTCTCATCAGCGGCTTTCAGATCAAAAAAGTATGTCGGGGTTGAGGAGAAAAAATGGGTGAAATATTTTTTCTCTTTCTTCAACTCTTTATGATAAATTCTTGTGAAGATTTCTAAGTAGGATACAGAAGTTACTGCGCAGTCGTTTCTTTTTCTTTCCAGAACTGCCTTTACAGACGTATCTCCTCTAAAAAGTTCAATTATTGCAGTAGTGTCAAGCAAATACATCTCTAAATCCAGATTTTTTTCTTTCCTCTAAAATTTCTTTTTCTATTTCTTCAAGGTTTTTGCTGTCCTTTAAAACACCGAAAAAGTCCATAACACTGGATTCTTTTATAGGTTTCTTACTTAGAGTTCTTAATAAAGCATCGCTGAAGCTCTCTTTTTCTTTTTTCAGTTCCAGAAGTAATTTATATGCTTCCTCCCTTACTGTGATGGTTTTTGTGGGCATGATCCATAATTGGAGACAAACGGATATATTTTTTACTCTGTAAGATGTCGTATATTTCTTTTTCTGAATTTTTAAATCTTATCTACGATTCGTTTTTCAACTTCATCTGTACATTTGCTTTTTGATTTTGGTCCTCTTGCATCATCTTTAATTCCTTCCCATCTTTTCTCATCCCATGCATTGAGGTATTCGTTACCTGTCTTTCGTGTATAACTATAATTTTTGCAAATTTCGTCTCTTTTCTTTGAGTTCAGTTTGAGTTCTCGAAGCTACATTATTATAACTGAATGCGTCATTTAGATCGATATAATTATCAATAACGTCTCTTGTCCAGCGAATAATATTTCTTTATTCACCCCTGCAATGTAGCTCCTCTTCCCAACTTTGACCAATACGGTCTCAACAAGATTCGCCCCCTCCATCACTAAGCGAATCGTCCTTGTCTTCTCGTTCCTGCACGAAATAATTTTCGAAGGTTTTTTATATACCGGGCTTCCTCTACTGAAGCGGTTAAGAGAATATCCTGAAAAGGTAAGAAGGCAATCTAAGGAGGATGTATGGTGGCAGACAAGGCTTTCGGAAAATCAAGAAGGCTGCAATTAGCATTTTCATGTGCTGCCGATGAAATAACTGTGGCGCGCACAAAAATATACGTGAATAATAGGAGGCTATAGCCAATGCAAGAACAGGGCAGAATAGCAACTGGAACAATAATTAATTTTATAATAATTATAATAACTGTTATTTTAATCACTGGGTGTATTCAAGACAAATCCGTTACAAATATCAAGCCAGAGCAAGACCAGCAAAACCCAACGCTAAAGGAAACAGCAATCCCAGGAACTGAAATAGAGAGAATATCCAGCGAGCTTGACATAATGAGATTGAAAGGATGGAACAATCTTGCTGGACAACTTGGGCAGCCAAAAACTACTTCTTTGCTGTGGTATCATTTAAAAACCAGCCATGATCTTGATATAAAAATGGTTTTTGGAAATCCGAATAAGCTAAATTCAGCCCTCGCTATTCTGGTTTCAAAAAGCGGAGAAAGTGCACTTCCAAGAACCAGTATCAAGGGCTCAGATTACTATATCATTGATCCAATGACGCCCGCGATCATAGCTGATTTCAAGTTCGGAGATATGTTTGATGACCCAGGGGGCGGGAATAACTTCCTTGCAGGTAATTTCAGGCTCAGACAAGAAGATACGAATAAAGTTGAGCAGTGGGTAAGGGAAATGGGAATTGACTTACGATATAGCGACATTCAGGGTAAGTAAACAAAACCGCAGATTAACATATTTGCGGCGAATCCGCCGCCAAATGGTTCATAATTACAAAATTTAAGAACGATGATGAAAAATATGTAAAAAAATAAATAAAAAACA
>CABMHZ010000190.1 GCA_902386115.1 uncultured archaeon
AATCATTTGATACAGATACCGCAGTCCTTGTAATCCACTGTGAAGGCGGGCTCTATGTCAAGGAACTGGTATCAGGCGACGGCGGGCGGACTGTTCCAAGCGTTGCATCCCTCATCGGAAGCGAGGCAAAGGTTATTGAACTTGAAGTAATAAAGGTGGGATAAGACACAGTATTAACACTTATCGGAGGAATATCATGGCAAAGACCCACGGAACAAGAAGGAAATCAAGACATAAACTGACAAAGACAGTAAGAGAAAAAGGACTGACCCCGATTACCAGAGCATTAAGGGAATTCAATGAAGGGGATCTGGTGAACATCGATCTTGACCCGAGTATCCAGAATGGAATGCCGCATCCCAAGTTCCATGGAAGAACGGGGAGAATAATCGAGAGACGCGGACGCGCTTATATGGTAGAAGTGCGCGATGGCGGGCTAATGAAAGAAGTAATTGCACTTCCTGAGCACCTGACCGCACAGAAATAAAAGGCAACAAACTTATCAAAAAGGTGAGGAAACATCCATGATAGTGAAACAGGTTCTCAATGAAAACATGCTGACACTTCCTGAAGTAAAAAATATACTCGATAACATAAAAGAGGAGCGGGAAAAAGAGGGCAAGGAACTCGGTTATGAACTCAGGAAAGCAATATCCCATGCTGAGATGTTTTCCAAGATCAGTGCGAAAAAATCAAGAGAACTGGTGAACGAATTATCAAGTCTTGAGAAGATGAAACCCGAGATAGCTATCAGGATCGCGGATATTCTTCCCCTTTCGAACGATGAGATACGAACTATCTACGCAAAAGAACGCTACACACTGAGCGAAGATGATCTCAAGAAGATACTCGAACTTGTGATCAAATTTTCGTGAATCTTTTGTAAAACTATATATGTGTTTATCTTAATTTATATTAGTCTGAGCAAGGATAATTGGCACAAAAGTGGTATTGATGATAACTCTGGGAAAAAAGGCAGAAAAGGAAGAATATGCATACATAATAGATTATCTTCCGTACGGTCGTACTGATGACAACCGCCCCATGTACCAGAAAAAGCCTCTTGCCCAGGGAATAGGGGAAAAGCATTTTGTTCTCATGGAAATGATGACGAAAGAGAACGCAGTTCCAAAGTCTCATGACAGGGTTTACATCGGCGACGGCGACAGACCTGTGATAGACCACGTTAAAAGGCGGATAATATACAGCGAACTTACCCATTCTGCGCAGATGGAACTCCCGAGCGTCATAGAAAAAATAATACTTTCAGATGAAAAGAGGTTTTTGGATTTCTTTAATGAGGCTTATCCGATAACGACCCGTCTCCACATGCTTGAATTGCTGCCCGGTATAGGCAAGAAACTCATGTGGGCTATCATCGATGAAAGGAAAAAAGGTAAATTTGAAAGTACCGCACAGCTTGTAAGCAGGGTAAAAGGCTTGCATGCGCCTGAGAAACTTCTCATGAACAGGATCCTGGAAGAACTAAAAGACGAAAATATAAAATACCGTATTTTTACTACCCCGATGCCGCCTAAAAGATGAAACGGTATAAGAACGACCAGCATTTTTTAATAGATAAGCGTGTCATGAACCGTATTATTGAATACGGGAATCTGGACAGTTCCGATGTTGTGCTTGAGATTGGGGCAGGATACGGGAATCTCACTGAACTGCTTGCGAAAAGAGCTGGCAAAGTTATCGCAATTGAAATGGATCCCCAGCTTGCATCTTCGATTAAAGAGTCACAGAACCTTGAGGTCGTTGTTGGCGATGTGCTCAAAATGGATTTCCCGCAGTTCAATAAGGTTATTTCCAATCTTCCGTATTCCATCTCATCTCCTGTCACGTTCAAACTGCTTCGTTGCAAATTCGACTTCGGCATATTGATGTACCAGCATGAGTTCGCAAAGAGGATGGTCGCCGCACCTGTCAGCAAGGATTACGGAAGGCTGTCCGTAACTGTGCAGTATTACGCTGATGCGCGGATACTTGAAGTCGTACCGGCAGCAGCATTCAGCGCGCCGCCTCAGGTCAGTTCAGCTATCGTGAAGCTTGTGCCGCGCCCTGCTCCCTATACAGTCAAAGACGAAGATTTTTTCATGAGATTTTTGATCGCTGTTTTTTCTCAGAGACGCAAAACGCTGAGGAATGCAATATTGAATAACGCGACTTTGCTCGGTATCAGGGATAACGCATTGGGAACTATTCCCGATGAGATACTCAGGAAAAGGGCTGAAGTCCTTTCACCGGAGGAACTTGCAGCGCTTGCTGACGTTTTATATGAAAATGCGGACTAAAATCTCCGCGCCACGTCCAGCGCCATAAGAAAAAATCCAACTTTTGAACCCCACGAGATAGAACTTTTTGGAAGGATTTATATCCTTTGTTGAAATGGAAATGAGTGGTGGTATAGAAATGATGCAAAAAGAAGAAAAGGTGGTCGTAGTGCTGCTCGTGATGGCGGCGCTCGCCCTGATAATCGCATTTTTCGGATTCTCCTCGCATCCCGCAGTTTACTCGAAGGATTCAAAGCTGGATGAACGCGTGTATGTGGAGGGAACTGTGCTTTCAAAGAAGATGACGGGTACTGGAGATAATCTTCTCCTGAAGTTATCGAATCTTGATATCATGGTGTTCGTGCCAAAGGATAACGGGGCGAAGGAATTGTTTGATTCTTTAAAAACAGGGGAGAAGGTGAGGATT
>CABMHZ010000191.1 GCA_902386115.1 uncultured archaeon
AATAACCTGCACAATATCATCAACCAGATACTTGACGTAGTCCAGATGGAACAGTGAACCTTAGAACTGCGCTTCGAGAAAATCCCCGTGCCTGAAACCATAGACAATTTCATCAGCGTTATTAAGCAAAAGGCTGCAGCAAAGAATGTGGTTGTTGAAAAAAACCTTGACCCGCAGCTTGAGTGTATAGAGGCAGACAGACAGAAATTTAAACAGGTATTTATCAATCTTCTTGATAACGCCGTGAAATTCAGCAAGCCTGACGGGGGGACTGTCACCATAACTTCGAAAAAAGAAGGCAGTATGGCGCAGTTCGCAGTTTCGGACACAGGTATAGGGATAAAGGAAGAGAATCTGGAAAAAATCTTCCAGAAATTCACCCAACTGGATTCGGGAAGCTCTCGAAAATACGGAGGAGTAGGCATAGGACTTGCTATCTCAAAACAGCTAATTGAATTGCACGGGGGCAGGTTCTGGGCAGAAAGCAAGTTCGGTGAAGGGAGTACATTTACATTTTCATTGCCGATAGAAGTAAAGAAGATCGATGAAAAATAAATGATAAAATAACTTGTTTAAGATCATCGCTGAAATGAGCGGGATCGACAGAATGAACAGCATTGCCATGGACAGCTAATCCTCTATTCCGGGGATTATTTGCAAATCTTTAATATTACCATCAACGATTTGATAGCCCTATGAGACTGGTCATGAAATTCGGCGGAACTTCAGTCGGTGACGGAAGCCGCATCATGCACGTAGCTGAGCTCGCAAAAGAGCATAAAGACAGCGGTAACGAGGTTGTTCTTGTGACATCAGCCCTGAACGGTGTTACGGATCTTCTCCTGAAAAATGCTAAGGAAGCATCAGAAACAGGAAAAACCTCAACCATAAAAGAGTTCATCGCAGACCTGACAAAACAGCATCATCAGGCTGCACATGATGCGGTCACGGGCAGGAAGGCAAACAGGATAGCAGAGATAGTAACAAAAGAGCTTGACCTGCGCATCGAGGAACTGGAGAAAGCACTTATCGGCATTTGCTATCTTGGAGAGCTTACAGTGCGGTCTATTGATTATATTTCATCATACGGCGAGCGGCTGGCAGCCCCGATCGTGTGCGGTTCGCTGAACTCACTCGGTGTAAGATCCAGATCGTTCACAGGCGGGGAAGCGGGCATTATTACCAGTGATGATTACGGCAATGCAAGACCGCTTGAAATTAGCTATTCGCTCATAAAAGAACGGATAGAACCCATGTTGAAGGACAGCATCCCGGTCATAACTGGTTTTATCGGGGAGAGCGAAGCAGGTATTGTCACGACACTGGGGCGCGGAGGGTCGGATTTCTCGGCTTCGATAATCGGCGCTGCATTAAAGGCTGATGAGATATGGCTCTGGAAAGAGGTGCACGGCATACTTACCACTGACCCCAGGATAGTCCCTGAAGCCCGCACCATACCTGTCATATCTTATATTGAAGCCATGGAACTATCATACTTCGGCGCCAAGGTGCTTCATCCAAGAACGATCGAGCCTGCTATCAAGCACGGGATACCTGTGCGTGTCAAGAACACGTTCGATCCTTCCTCCCCGGGCACAATAATTGTAAAAGACCTCAAACAGAGTAAAGATATCGTGAAGGCTGTTACCGTCATCAAGAAAGTGGCGCTGATTAACATCTCGGGAGCATGGATGGTGGGAACCATTGGCGTTGCAGCGCGCGTTTTTACCACGCTTGCAAATGCGGGCGTCAATATCATAATGATAAGCCAGGGTTCTTCCGAGGCGAACATTTCCCTTGTTGTGGACGAGAGCCATCTTGATAAAGCGGCTAAAGCCATAAAGGCAGAATTCAAGAACGGTATCATCAAGGATGTTGTCCAGGACAAAAATATTTGCGTGGTCGCTGTTGTGGGCGCAGGGATGGCAAATACGCCGGGTGTGGCAGGACGTGTCTTTGGCGCGCTTGGAAAAGCCCGCGTCAATGTTATCATGATAAGCCAGGGTTCATCCCAGCATAATATCTCATTCGCCGTGAACGAGGATGATGCTACGAAAGCTGTGCAGGTGCTTCATAAGGAATTCGGGCTGGACGGAGAGAAGTAGCGCGGTATGATCGATATTTCAAACCTCCCGTTGTTTTCAAAAGTAATACTCATCATCGGTTTTTCAATGGGGATAGTTTCTTTCGTGCTTGTGATGCGATACCCGATAATTCTGATCCTGATGAAAATAAGCCCCCAATACCGTGAATTTATTAAAAAAGCACTGGCGCACAGCAAAGCCGAACAAAAATCCAGATTTTAGGCATGAGAAAAATAATCTTCGTAACAGGTAACTCCCATAAAGTGAAAGAGGCAGGAGATATACTTTCGCCACTTGGCATAACAGTTGAACAGAACAACTGCGGGTATCCTGAGCTTCAGGAGGATGAGCTTGAAAAAATCGCTGCATACGGAGCAGAATATGCAGCCAAAAAACTGGGAAGCGAGGTCATGGTGGACGATTCCGGCATGTTCATCAACTCACTTTGCGGGTTTCCGGGTCCGTATTCTGCATATGTGTTCGATACTCTGGGGAATGAGAGAATACTGAAGTTGATGGAAGGGGAAAGAGACAGGAAGGCGGTGTTCAGGTGTGTTATAGGATACTGCAGACCCGGTGAAAAAGCCCGTTTGTTCGCCGGAGAAGTGGAGGGTGAGATATCACATGAGAGCAGGGGAAATGAGGGATTCGGGTATGACCCGATATTTGCTGTGGGCGGCAGGACGTTCGGGGAAATGGGAGAGGATGAGAAGAACAGGCTTTCCCACAGGTACCGGGCGCTTTTGAAATTTTCAGGATGGCTGAAAAATCCCGGACTTAAAAGTACTTATTAAAGAAATTTGTCCATATCATGCCATTTTCTATTCTATCCTGCGGGGGAAATCCGTTCCACGCAAGGAAAACAGTCAAGATGATCACAGCGATACTGAGTAATACTGCTGCAAAATAGACCGCCCTGGATTCTGTATGCCTGGCAATTATTTCCATCCCCCAGAGAATGAGTAATACAGGCCAATAATGCCATATTGAACCCCAAGTCTCCCAGTGAAGCAGACCCAGATTGTTGGATAATAATATGAAACCTGCGGCAATAAGGAGAAGCGGGAACACATAACCCGGTCTTCGCGTCATGATCTATCTCCAGCGTCTTATCAGCAACCACAATCCAATAAAGATAATTATTAATGGCCAGAGAAGGTCTTTTTTGATCCAGCTTATCATATTAAAATTGTCCAGCAGAAAAATGATACCGATCAATATCAGGAAAATACCGAGCCATCCGGCATGTTTTGAATGCTTTTCTTCATTATCTTTTGAAAAGGCTGTACCCAGTCCTTCCCCTGCTTCCTTTACCCGCTCAGTTATATTCTGGACATTATCCTGGATCGTCTCTTTCGGAGACAGGTCCGATTTATCAGCATTCGGCATGATGATCATCAAAACGATGTACAGGATTAATCCTATCCCGCCGATAAAAAACAGCGCGACAAATACCAGCCTGACAATGAGAGAATCAATTCCGAAATACTCTGCAAGTCCGCCGCAAACACCATCAATTATACTGTCTGTTTTACTTTTAAAGATCCGTGTACTCATATTAACTTCCCCGGCTTGTTAATCTTCCAATATGGAAACAAACCTAAAATTCTTGAACGATGGATTTCTATAAAAATCTTGCTCATGGTCAATGGACTATTGATGCCCGGCAAAATTTACAGAGATGCTGATTTTGGAGGTGTTCAGAATCCAAAAAGATAATATATTTACAACTCATGTAATCATCGGATAATATGCGAAAAAATTTACTTTTCATTGTCACAGCCGCTTTAGTTCTGATATCAATTTACCTGATATTCTTCGTAGCGCCCATTCCATCAACCCCCGCCATCGTCTGGGGTGAAAGAAGCGATTATAAAATATTCTATTTTCATCTTCCGATCGCAATATCTACATACGTTTCATTTGCCATTGTGTTTGCCTGCAGCATATTATATCTGCGTAAAAAAAAACAGAAATGGGATATAATAGGCTCATCTGCCGCAGAGATCGGGGTAGTTTTTGCATTTTTGACCCTTGTGACAGGTTCGATATGGGGAAAATCGGCGTGGAATGGCTACTGGGATCCAACTGATGAGAGATTGAACACTTCACTTGTCCTCTTCCTGATATACCTCGCTTACCTGATGGTGCGCCAGGGTGTTGAGGAACCGGAGAAAAGAGCCAGGTTATCAGCAGTTTTTGGCATCGTTGGGTTTATAAGCGTCCCGATAAGCTTTCTTTCGGTGCGTTTCTATGCCAAGACGCATCCCTGCGTGGTCCCTCCATGTCCGAGCGGCGGCGGCGGCGGGATCGGTGGAGATGTCCTGATATTTCTCCTGGTAAATTTTGCAGCGTTCTTCCTTCTTACGGCGTCGCTCATACTGATGAGGATCGATAACGAAAAACTGAAAGAGAATATAAACGAGCTGAAAAGAGCGCGAAATTTATAAAAAAATTATGAGGCTGTGCCGGGTTCAGCCTCGATCTCCGTTTTCCTGACCTCTACTCTTCGCAGAGGATAAATGGGCTTTACATCATGATATATGCTCGCAGAAAGCTTTCCGGTCACGACTTCCTGGACGAATTGTTCCAGATCCATTTCTTTTGCTCTTGAAGTTATGACATTGTTCATTATTGAACGGATCGCCTTGACCTGGTTCGCTCTTGCTCTCTTGATGGTGTAGCATGATGGTTTTACACGTATGGTATAGCCATCTTTTGTTGATACCGAGATGTTCGTCTCAATATTTGATGTCGCTCTCTTTACGAGCGATCGCAGGTAATCCTGTGTAAGCTGATGACCTGTGAATTTCGTGTATGCGGAGTCGCCGCCCACGCTATCGACTTTGAGTAATAATTTGATGTTCTGTTTTGAAAGGTCGTTGGTTAATTCCCCAAGTGTTACTTCTATGACCCTTCCGATCAATTTTTCGGGCACATCTGCCACGGTCTCTCCAATGTTCGCTTTACCGAACATTTCAGGTGCAACAAGGTTGTACCATTGCTTAGCTTTCCAGCCTTCTGCTTTTGTTACTGCCAAATGATTTCCTCCAAAGATTAATAATATTGTGAAAAGGATTCACAAACCTTCTGCTTAATAAGGCATTCAATACTTAATACTTTTGGATAATCCGGGGGGTTTTCCGACATCCTTATGTTCATTCAGGATAATCCAGCACCGCCCCATGCGGGGGTAACCAAGCGGCCAAAGGTGATAGACTCAAGATCTATTCTCGAAGGAGTTCAAGGGTTCAAATCCCTTCCCCCGCACTCATTGATGTTTTTGAGGAACTCATGACAGGATGCTCTAACAATTAATAGAAACAGAATAGGATTCGACTGACTTTTTTGATATAACGAATCCGTGAATATCCGTGTAATCTATGCAATCCGTGATCTAATCTTATATCAAATATCTTATTTCCCGATCGCTTTCGCAATCACAGGCGCCGCGCTCACCACGCTTACCCCTTTATCTATGGTATCGGTGGCAATTATCCCCTTCACGCCGGCTTTAAATAATTTCAAAACGGCATTGTTAGAAAGCACGGGATGAATGCAGGCGGTATAAACATCATGCGCTCCCTGTTTTCTTAGCAAAGTAATTGTTTCAGCCATCGTCCCGCCTGTCGAGATTATATCATCCAGGATGATAACGTCCCTCCCCTTCACAGCCAGGTTCTTGGGCTTAATTGACACGCTCTCACCGCTCAACCGCGTCTTTTCGAGAAAATCATAATCAATACCCAGGTCATTTGAGGCATTTTTCGCAAGCCCTATGGCGCCATCGTCCGGGGAAATGATAAGAGGATCTTTCAGCTTCATGCTCTTGATGTATTTACCAATGACAGGCGAGGCGTCAAGATTTATAGCCTTTGCGTCAAAATGTTCAAGAATACTCTCATCGTGGATGTTGACGGTGTACACGGTATCCGCTTTTATCGCCCTGGCGACCGCGCGGGAGCTTACCGGTTCCCCGGGTTTGAAGCGTTTATCCTGGCGGGCATAGCCCATGTAGGGAATAACGACGCTGATCGTGGAAGCATCGCTGCACGCATCGATAAGCTGCAGAAGCGAAACAAAATCGGAATCAGTCACCGTGCTCTGTATTATCGACACGTCATGCCCGGAAAAATCATCCAGTATTCTTGTATAGAGTTCTCCATCCGGGAATTTCTTGAAATCGCTTACCAGCAGGTTATCATTCAAAATTTCTGAGACTCTTCCTGCGAGCAATTGTGAAGCCGGTCCGCCAGCAATGTCCAATATTATACCTCACGCCTGTAATGGATAGCTTCAATATAAATGATTATTGTTCTTTTCTTGAGCAAATAATTCTGGTTGTTATTTTGTTTATAATGTAATGTATTATCGTTATATTTATGTACTGCCTTGTCTATTTTAAACCACCGCATCGAGAACATATAATATTACTGTCAGAAATGACGGTTTTACGCAAAAAGCAAAAATTTATAATAATGCGGATTAATGAGTTCACTAAACTTACCCCCGGAGAATAAATCATGACGCTATTTATCGAAATCAAAAACCTTCGTGTCGGCTTTGATGGAGTAGATGTACTCAAAAACATAAATCTGGATATTAATGAGGGAGAAATTCTCGGGATACTTGGAAAAAGCAGTGCAGGTAAATCCATCCTCATGCATATACTGAGAGGGGTGGAAGCTTTTGACGATGTATCAGGCAGCCTGGTATATCATGTTGCCCGATGCAGCAAATGCGGACTGATTGACCGCCCGAGCAAGGTGGGAACAGCCTGCCCGAAATGCAATTCAAACTTTGAGAAATATGAGGCTGATTTCGTAAAGATGGATATACACGACCCGGTAAGGAGAGACAT
>CABMHZ010000192.1 GCA_902386115.1 uncultured archaeon
GAATTCATCCCTGGAAATCCGGCGTAGGCGAAACTCATTTTGAGCATCTTTAATTCCCCAATCCGATGCCTTTGCCTTGAGATACGAAATACTTGTCTGCAATGCTGTTTTATCATCAATCGTTCCTGCCTGTGACGCCTGAACGAGCGGAATCGCTGCAATAATCATAAGTCCTACTAACATAATGATTACAGCCACCACACCTGGATGTATTACCCTTTCAGATTTAGATATTCTTATTATATTTTTTTTCTTCATATCCATTTTCCTCTCATGTATGTTTACACCGTTACCCATCACATCAATCATTCGCCATACCGTTTACCTAAATTATCCCTCATTTAGTGTAACAGGAGCAATTTGATTTGCGATTTAATAAACTTTTTGTATGCCTTTTCAGTCTTTTCAATATTGGACCGTCATGTTTTAATCTCTAAACGGTTTACATTTCAACCCCTTCTTCCTGCATCCGCCAATGACCTTCCCCAAAATATCTTCATAGTAATCCCTTTCTTCATTAAATATCATCCTATAATCATCGACAAGTTCAGGCTTGAACTCGCGGATAAAACCCATGACCTTTTCCCTCACTCCTTCCTTCAAATTGAGCCTGTCAATGAGCACGTATTCAGGTTTCACCGCGGCGACAGCATCGACCAGTGCTGCGGCATCTGTCAGATAAGGCATAAGGGGACCCAGGAAAACCCATGTTCTGATACCGTTCTTGGGAAGTTCAGAAAGCGCGCGCAGCCTCTCCTCAACACTTGAGGCGCCGGGCTCCATTTTTTCCCTTATCCTGTCATCGAGTGTGGTAAGCGTAATACCCACTTCCATATTTGAAAAACCTTTCAGTAAATCGATATCTCTCAGCACAAGCGACGACTTCGTCTGTATGCACACGGGAAAATCGTGCATGTGCAGCAGCTCAAGACACCTCCTCGTGAGTTCATATTTCTTCTCGGCAGGCTGGTACGGGTCAGTGACCGTCCCGAGCCCCACAACCCCTTTTTTCTTTGTCCGGAGTTCTTTCGACAGGATGCGCGGCAGGTTTATTTTTACTTCCACAAGCTCGCCCCATTTTCCTTTGTCCCAGTGGATGACAGATGGCGCATAACAGTAAATGCAGGCATGAGCACAGCCTCTGTACGGGTTGAGGGCATAATCCAGACCTGGAAGCTGCGATGGGGAAAGGGCGGTTTTGGTTTTTATTTCTTTGATCATTTTTTGAAGCATTTGTATAAATCTATCAAAGTTTTACTTTGTCCTTTATACTTTCATTGTGAAAGTTTATAAAAGAATGTGAAAAAGCATAAATGCTAACAATTACAATCCATATTCATAGGGAGTAATCAAATGTTAGAATATGACCTGATAGTAATAGGCACCGGCTCAGGAATGAATTACGTTTCCTCAATTATTGAGAGAAATCCGGGATTTAAGGTCGCAATAATTGATAAAGATGAACCGGGGGGGATATGCCTTACAAGGGGATGCATACCTTCCAAACTCCTTCTATACCCGGCAGAGCTTGTGAGAACGATAGGAACGGCTTCGAAATTCGGCATCGATGCGCAAATAAAAGATATTGATTTCAAACGGATAATGAACAGGATGAGAACTATTATTTCGGAGGATATTGGCAATATACGGAAAGAGCTTTCCGGCAGTCCTGAATTTAACTATTATAATGATATTGCAGAATTTGTTTCCCCCTATACGATGAAGGTAGGTAAAGAGACTATCAAAGGAAAGATGATCTTCCTGTGCTCAGGTTCAAAGCCCCTGATACCTGATATAAAGGGATTGGACGAGACCGGTTACCTGACAAGCGATACTGTATTGAAAATGACAGAGCTTCCGGAAAGCATAGCCATCATAGGCGGCGGTTACATTGCCGCCGAATACGGGCATTTCTTTTCAGCCATGGGTTCAAAAGTAACTGTTATCGGAAGAAATCCAAACTTTATTCCTGATGAGGAGCCTGAAATCTCAGAGCTTGCAAAGAGAGAAATGTCTAAAAACATGGAGATCATGACATCTCTTGAAGTACTTGAAGTAGCAAAAAATAATGACGGGAAGAAAGTAATTACTGCAAAAGAAAGAAAAGGCGGCAAATCAGTTACTGTGACCGCAGAGGAAATACTGGTCGCAACCGGAAGAGCAGCGAATACCGATATCCTGCATCCTGAGAAAGGGGGAATAAAGACCGATAGCAATGGCTGGATAGAAGTTAATGAGTATCTTGAGACTTCACAACCGGGTATCTGGGCGTTCGGGGATGCCAATGGCAAATATCTATTCAAGCATGTTGCAAATTACGAGTCTACTGTGGTTTTCGAAAATGCTGTGATGAAGAAAAAAATTAAAGTGGATTACCATGCAGTGCCTCACGCGGTCTTTTCTTACCCTGAAGTAGCAAGCGTGGGATTAAAAGAAAAGGAAGCCATAGAAAAATACGGGGAAGAAGGCATTCTCATTGGTTTCAAGATGTTCGAAGAGACTGCCAAAGGAACGGCGATGGATCTGAAAGATTATTTTGTAAAAGTTATCCTGGAAAAAAATACGGGGAGAATCCTCGGCGCGCATGTGATCGGTCCGTACGCCTCGATCCTTATCCAGGAAATAATAAACCTCATGTTTGTTCCCGGACAGGGCGCCGCTCCGGTTACGGGCGGAATGCATATCCATCCATCATTAAGTGAGGTCGTGGAAAAGGCGTTATATTCTCTCATGCCGCCAGAGCATTACCATCATTTACTGGGGCATATGGAACTGGAGCCTGAAGTTTAACTAAAAGAAATCCTCAAGTCCCCTCTGGAACAGGGTTTCCTTGAGCACCATGCTCTCTTTTATCCACCTCTGTTTTGGAATAACAAGCCTTGTGGAAATATACTCAAAAGCCTCATTCAAAGAAGCGCATTTCCTGGGCATTGCCTTCAGCGCCGCCCTTACATTCTCCCTCACGTTCCACACTCCTACAGGCATTATATACCCCGGGTGCGCCTCCCGCAGTATCACCACCCGCGCCTGCCTCTTTTCTTTCACTAGATACTCATTCACCGCAAGTCTTGCAGCATAGTAGCAGCCCCCGATCTCGGCATAAGTTGTCCTTCCCTCGTAGCCCTCGGATGACGACATTATCGCCACATCCTTCCCAAATGGGTTCCAGACAGTATTCGGGTACCATGCCTCTATCAATTCGTAGCTCCAGGCTTTCGGCATCATAATCACCACGAACCTGTTATCAAGCTGCCATGACTCAAAGACAAGATATTCATTGATAAGCGGGAAGTCCTTCATCTTTTCCATAAGGTTCGCGCCTATCATGCTGTCAACTGCCGTGATGCTCCACCGGGTGGGAACGAACTTCCGTGCTTTTCCTTCACCGAAGGAACCCACGGAAAAAGCCTTCTGGATGCTTGAAACAAGAGTGCCGTCCTTATATAGTCTCAGAACCGCATTCTTTGCCAGAAGGTCGGTATCATTATACGCTTTTTCCATCCTCTGATCAAACTTCGTGTTCCCCACATCTATCTTCTTAAGCGGCGCAGTGGGACCGAAAGGCTGCACTTCATCATCCAGCACAAGTCTTGTGCTTGGTTTTTTCAGGAATTCGGCTTCAACATCTATGGGCGATGAGCAAAGCGCCATTTCGCGCGTGGCTTCTATGATGCGGCTGCCTTCAAGGTTTCTTATGTGAATCAGATGCTTTCCACGGACAAGCTGGGATCGGAAATCCACGATATCGTCGATGCTTTTCCCCAGCCACATCTCAGGCGTGTCAAGAAGGGTCGTATCTCCATGCGATGGCGGGATGAGAGGACCCACGGACACATACGGATACCCTATCCTTCCAATGAATACTCCGGGCGGCGAAGAACCGTCTATGTTCAGGCTGTCCATGAGAGGCTTGATCCTGGCGCGGGAATAGAACTTGACAAGGACAGGGCATCGCTGTTTTCCGCATAATAACTTTGCTCCCCTGCACAGGATGCACAGGGCATCGCTTTTGCCTGTGAAAAGGGAATCCGGGCTTTCCATATATAATTAGATGATGCGGAGGGATATAAAATGCCATCTTTCTGGCATTGAGAAAAAAAGGGATTTGATGACCTGCTTCTTAACTCAGGTTATTCGCAATATCGAATGAATATTCCAATGGCTGATAACCATTTATCAGCAACCGCAAACTCACATTAGTACTATTGATGAAATATGTTTTTTCATTCGAGAACTGATAACTGCTGCCGGCTTGATTAAGTGTAAATAATCTTTCTTCAAGAACCTGGTTATCACCAAGTATCTGAGCATTTATTGTTAACTTTTCATTCAACTGATTAGTTACATCAACTTTCAATGAAGTCAGTTCATATTTTCCAGGACCCCAAATAGTAGGGTTTAACATCCTTGCATTTACAAAAATACTGTTTGGAAGCAATTCTTTTGGCCCTGTTGAAGCTGGTGTCGGGGTGATCTTTGGAGGGGCTTCCACTATCACGGTACCATTGAGATTCGTATTATTTCCAAGGTGGAATTTATATGTTCCGATCTTTTGGAATATCGTGCGATATTCGCGATCGTATGTCAGTGTCTGGTTATTGAAAAGTCCATCATCGCTCACGAGGGTAACGGTATCCACCACTGCATTATTCCAGACTATTTCATCCCCGGGATTGATTGTCTGTATAACGGGATTAAAACCTCGTTTGCTGTCCAGCTTGATCGACTTCACATTGCCGGTAGGAGTTACTTCGGAAATTGGAGTTGGTGTCGCCTGCGCAGTCACCGTAACAGTCGGTGTAGGCACTGGTGTCTGAACTTGTCCGCCGTTTTTCTGACCGACACATCCGGAAAGGACTACCATTATAAGGGTTAATATTAACAGATTTTTTAACGTTTTCATAGTTTATTGAAATCCTGTCTAAGCTCTCCTTAAAATAAAACTATCGCTTCAAACAAGACCGCCTATAGATTTTCGGAAAATTTTGGAAAAAATACAGACATGAGAAAAACAGAAACATGATCTGTCATTTTAGCACTCTTGAACTGAATATTTTTTTCATCTCCAGCAAACCCATAATAAATATCATCACCAGAGCAACAAGCATCAGTTGAATGAAGTCGATTGGAACCAGATTAAACCTGTCATTCAAAAATGGGATATAGATACCTATAATTAAAAATGAAATTGCAGCTACTGCCCAGAGGTTAATGATCTTATTAGAAAATATTCCGAGTGAGAAGGTCGATTCTTTATCTGAGCGTGAAGTATAAGCAAGGAAGATATGCCCAAAAATCCATGCCGAAAAAGCATAGGTTTGTGTCATCCTGAGATCCAAATTCTGGCTTCGTGCGTAAAAATACACTAACATAACTGCCGCAAAAAGCACTATTCCCTTGGTCAAAAAGTCTTTAACTACCCTATCATTGAATATGTTTTCTTGTGGGTTACGGGGAGGTCTGGAATAAATGTTCTTTTCTTTCGCCTCAACGACAAAACCAGCGGATGCTGCCAGATCCATAAATAATTCCAGAAGGATTATCTGGATAGGCGCAAAAGGCATCGGGGTTCCCAGAAGAACTGGCAACAGGAAGATCAATACTAAAGCCACCTTCACGGAGAGATAATATTTAATTCCTTTTTGCAGATTGTCAAAAAACTTCCTGCCTTCAAAAATGCCCTGGGCAATAGTGTTATAGTTATCATCTGCCACGACAACTTCTGCAGCTTCCTTTGCGACATCTGTTCCCCTGATCCCCATTGCTATGCCGATATCTGCACCTTTTAAAGCAAGTGCATCATTAATTCCATCGCCTGTCACAGCCACCACTTCTCCATTCTTTTGCAGTGACTTCACGATCCTGTATTTATGTTCAGGAGTTGCCCTGGCAAAAACGGAAATTTCTTTCACCGCATTTTGTAATTCCTCGTCCGTTAAATTATCCAGGTCTGTGCCAGTTAATACTTTATCCGTTGTTGAAATACCAGCTTCCTTCGCAATGAATCTGGCTGTCAGGGGATGATCCCCTGTGATCATGATTGTCCTGATGCCTGCCTTCATTGCCAGAGCAATGGTTTCCTTAACTCCCTGCCTCGGCGGGTCTTCAAAGCTTATGAGCCCCGCAAAATTCATTCCTTTTTCGATCCCGTTAAAATCAAGGCTCTTTTCGCCGGGTGCTAATTTTTTGAATGATATGGCTATCACACGTCTGCCTTTTTCAGTTTCTTTACCTAATGCGGATTTTATATTATCGTTTATGTCAGAGCAGGTTCCAAAAATCTCCTCAGGCGCACCGCTTAAGAACAATTCATAACCTGCCCCGTTTTCTCTTATGACCGCTTTTGTTTTTCTGCCGTTACCGAGATTTCGCTGGCGGACCACATTCAGCAGCGTCGCATCCATCTTCAATTCGCCGGCTTTATTTTTGATCTCCCGCTCCAGAGGAGACAAAGAATATTCAGTAATCGAACCGAGAGCTTTTTCAAGGATTTCTTTATCTTTACCTGCAGGATAAAATGCGGTAATTTTCATTTTATTTTCTGTGATCGTCCCGGTTTTGTCGGTAACAATTACAGTGGCATTTCCCAGGGTTTCGGCAGCTTTTATTCTCTTAACTAAAAATTTATTTTTAGAGAGGGTATATGCTCCAAGACCCAGAACCATTGTAATGATGATCGGCAGTTCTTCAGGAATGGTGGCAAAAGAAAGAGAAAGACCTGTCAGGATCATAGTTTTTAAATCCTGTCCTCTCAGGATTCCTATAAGAGGAATAATAATTGAAAAGAACACAGCTACGAAAACCAATTTGCCAGCCAGAGACTTCATCGCAAGCTGTAACGGAGTTTTTGGAGGTTTGATGACTTTTGAAGCAGCGGCGATCTTACCGAGCCTTGTATTTTTGCCTGTTACAAAAACATCAGCCGATCCTTCGCCGGATAGCACTATTGTCCCTGCATAAATTTCATTGCCGAGATCTTTGTCCTGGGGGAATGATTCACCGGTTAACGCAGATTCATCAAATTGCATGCCTATTGATTTTGTAATTTTAGAGTCAGCGGCAACCTTAGTTCCTGTTGTCAATATCAGGATGTCACCCGGAACAACAGTCTCAGAGTCAATCTCGGTGACTTTTCCATCTCTTAAAACCCTTGTTCTGGGTGCAGCTATTTTTTCTAAGGAAGCTATTGCTTTTTTTGCCCGGAATTCGTTATAGACTTCCGCGAAAACCAGTAAAACAATTACTACAAAAATAGTAACAGCATCTTCAAGCTTTCCCCAGATGCTGTAGAAAAAGCCAACGACCAGTAAGAGAAGTATCATAGGCTCAGTTACTTCATGCCTGGCAATACCAAAGAAACTGATCTCGGTTGGTTTGAAAATCTGATTACGACCTGATTCTAATAATTTTTTTTGAGCCTCTGCAGAACTTAATCCATTATCATTTTGTTGACTTATCATACCAAAACCTCATCTACAAGTTCCCTGGTTTCTATTTTTGACTTTTATTTCTACCCGCTATATCTTCTTTTGGTGACATATATCTTTTCATTGGTCATCGGTTAAGCCCACCAGTCATCCCTAAACCGATATCTATTGACGTGGGGATCAAGTGCCTGACTTGAATATACATTCATAACTGTCATAATGGTTCTTTCAATTCCATAATATCGA
>CABMHZ010000193.1 GCA_902386115.1 uncultured archaeon
CACCCCCTACACGGCGGAACTTGTGAAACACGAGATATCGGATGAAAAGAAATTCAAGGTGAACAATGAAGTCATACCCGTGAAACTTGGCGGCAGGTATAATCTCACGCCCGATATCCAGATAGAGTTCATCAGGATACAGCACAGCATCGTGGACTCGGCTTTTGCTGCGATACATACCCCTGACGGCATTGTGCTTTATGCAAGCGATTTCAAACTTGACCGGACGCCCACCGTAGGGCTGCCGCCTGATTTCCAGAGGTTGAAGAAAATCGGCAATGAAGGCGTAAGGGCAATGATAACCGAAAGTACGAATTCCGGGCACTACGGCAAGACCCCGTCCGAGCAGATAGCAAAAGACCTTGTGAGGGACGTGCTTCTCGGTACTGAGGAAACGGATTCAGGCGTGCTCATCACCACATTTTCTTCCCATGTTGCGCGCATAAACGCTATCATACAGGCTGCTGAAGAGATGGACAGGATACCCGTGCTGCTTGGAAGGTCGATGGAGCGATATCTTTCAATTGCCCAGAAAATGAATTATATTAAATTCCCGGATAACCTTGAAGTGCACGGCAGCAGGAATGCCGTGGAAAAGGCATTGAAGCGCATAGCACAGGATGGAAAGAAGAAATATTTGCCAATCATGACAGGTCACCAGGGCGAACCGGATGCCATCCTCTCAAGGATAGCCAACGGGGAGACCCAGTTCAGGGTCGAAAAGGGAGACAAGGTCATTTTTTCGGCAAATGCGATCCCGAATCCGATGACCCTTGCGAACAGGTATGCGCTTGAGACAAAACTGAAGATGGCGGGAGCGCGGATATATGATAATGTCCATGTATCAGGTCATGCTTCAAGGGAAGACCACTGGGAACTCCTGCGGATGGTCAATCCTGAACAGGTCATACCATCGCACGGGAACATGCAAATTCATTCAAGCTATGTGGAAATGGCTGAGGATGCGGGATATGTATTCGGTGATACGGTACACATAATGAGGAACGGCGAGGAGATGGTGTTATAATAAACTTCAGGAGGGATTGTTTATGATAGAGGAAGCCCTCAAGTTGAGAGCAAAACTCGTGGATGAAGCCATCCCGAAGTTCCTTCCGATAACCCCTCCGGATGAGATGTACCAGGCTATGCGCCATCTGCTGGACGCGGGAGGAAAAAGACTTCGTCCCAGCGCGCTTTTGCTTTCTGCAGAGGCTGTCGGGGGAAAACCCGAGAATGTGCTCCCGGCTGCCGTGGCGATCGAGCTTGTGCACAATTTCACACTTGTTCATGATGATATCATGGATGAAGCAGACCTGCGCAGGGGGCTTACCACTGTACATAAGAAATGGGGTGTTCCAAAAGCCATCATAGCAGGAGATGCCCTTTATTCAAAGGCTTTCGAGATACTTTCATGCACAAAAAGTGAACCCGTGAGGCTTGTTGAAAGCCTGGAACTCATGTCCAAGACCTGCACCGATATATGCGAGGGGCAATGGATGGATATGCACCTTGCAACAAGGAAAGACGTGAACGAAGATGAATACATGCGTATGGTGGAGAAAAAGACCGCTGTGCTTTTTGCCGCAGCGATGAAGATGGGCGCTTCACTATCCGGTGCTAATAATGATACTGCGCGGGCATTCTGGGATTTCGGGCGCAAAGCGGGTGTAGGCTTCCAGATATACGATGATGTGATCGACCTGATAACGCCTGAGGAGATCCTGGGAAAAGCGCAAGGCGGGGACATTGTTGAAGGAAAGCGGACACTTATCGTGATACATGCGCTCTCAAAAGGCGCGACCATTGATGCGCTCGGGAAAAGCAATGCCACACGCAGCGAAGTTTCTGCTGCTCTCACCACACTCAAGGAATCCGGCTCGATCGATTACGCCATGAACAGGGCTGTGGGTTTTATAGATGAGGGGAAAGCCGCCCTTAAAGGTCTGCCAGATTCAGAAGCGAAGAACATACTTATCGGGCTTGCGGATTATATGATAGCAAGGAAGTATTAGGGTAATCTATAAGTCTTATTATTCTATTGAGTACCCTTATGTCGTATCACATCGAGTGCATTGAATGTCATAAGAAATACAAACCATCCGAAATTGTCTATACCTGTGCATGCGGCGGTCTCCTTGATGTGGTTTATGATTACTCGAAAATACATCTTACAAAAAATGACCTGAAAGGTCCTCTTTCAGTCTGGAAATACCGTGCGCTCATCCCTGTTGAGAGAGAACCTGTAACCCTGAATGAAGGCGGGACGCCTCTTTACCGCGTGGACAGGCTGGCAGAGAGCATGGGATTGAAGGAAGTATATGTCAAACATGAAGGCATGAATCCCACAGGCTCATTCAAGGACAGGGGAATGACCGTAGGTGTGACAAAAGCGCTTGAACTCGGCATGAAGACCGTGGCGTGCGCTTCCACTGGCAACACTTCTGCATCGCTTGCAGTCTATGGCGCAAAAGCAGGCGTGCCAGCCGTTGTGCTTCTTCCATCGGGCAAAGTTGCGCTTGGCAAACTTGCGCAGGCGCTCATGCACGGCGCAAAGGTGCTAAGCATCAGGGGAAATTTCGATGACGCGCTCAAACTCGTGCGCGACCTGTGCGACAGGGAAGGGTTCTATCTCCTGAATTCAGTGAATCCTTACAGGCTTGAGGGACAAAAGACCATAGCTTTTGAGATAGCAGACCAGTTGGGCTGGAAGGCACCCGACAGGCTGGTGCTGCCTGTTGGAAACGCAGGGAATATCACTGCAATTTATAAAGGGTTTAAGGAATTCAAGCGCCTTGGCATCATTAATAGCGTTCCGAAGATGACGGGCATCCAGGCAGAAGGCGCAAGTCCCATTGCGAGAGCCATTAAAAATAAAGCTGAAGTGATAACACCTGAAGGCAAACCCGAAACAGTGGCAACAGCGATACGCATAGGCAACCCGGTTAACGCCATTAAAGCACTTATTGCAATTAGGGAATCCGGCGGCACTGCTGATACCGTAACGGATGATGAGATCATCCGGGCGCAGCAGGAACTTGCCTCCATTGAAGGCATAGGTGTTGAACCTGCGAGCGCTTCTTCGATTGCGGGATTGAGAAAACTCGCAGAAATGGGAGTAATAGACAGCGACGAAAGCGTTGTATGCGTTACAACGGGACATCTGCTAAAAGATTCTGAGCATGTGCTGTCTGTCTGCCCCAGACCGATAGAAATAGATGCCACTATAGAAGCTGTCAGAAAAGCTGTTTTTGAGAATTAGCAGAACGCTGTATTTAAATAATACGGACTCGAATAGTATATTATAGTTCATTCAGGTTAGGATCAGCTCTGTTGATTTGAACTATAAGGAAGGGAGAATAAAACATGGCAATTCTTGATACTATAAGCATCACCGACATCCTGTGGATACTTTTCTTTATTTCGTTCTTCATCCCGCTGCTCCTGAAGCGGACGCTGCTATTGAGGCGGCAGGTGGCGATGAAGGAAATCGAGGGAAAGCGTCACAGCCGTGTGATAAGTATGATACACAGGCAGGAGACTATGAGCTTCCTGGGAATCCCGATAGCCCGCTATATCGACATCGAGGATTCCGAGGCTGTGCTTCGCGCTATCCGGTTGACTCCCCATGAGATGCCAATTGTTCTTGTGCTTCATACTCCCGGCGGTCTTGTGCTTGCTTCTGAACAGATCGCCTGCGCACTCAAGCGCCATAAAGGCAGGGTGACGGTATTCATTCCGCATTATGCCATGTCCGGCGGCTCCCTGATCGCAATGGCTGCGGATGAGATAATGATGGACCCGAATGCTGTGCTTGGACCTGTTGACCCGCAGCTTGGCGGACCACAGGGATATTATCCCGCAGTCTCGATCCTGAAGGCGCTTGAGCAGCCCAACCCAAACAGGGATGACCAGACGCTCATACTTGGCGACGTTGCAAAAAAAGCCATTGACCAGGTTTACCAGACCGTATATTCACTGCTGCTGAAACATAACACGCCTGAGAAAGCAGATGAGATCGCAAAGATGCTCAGCGAAGGGCGGTGGACGCATGATTATCCGATTGATTTTGAACAGGCAGGGGAAATGGGGCTGCCAGTGAACGACAAGATGCTCAAGGAAGTTTACGAATTAATGGAACTTTATCCACAGTCCGGCTTACGCCGACCTTCTGTGGAGTTCATCCCGACGCCGTACACTCCTTCGGCGCCGCCAGGGAAGGGGAAGTAAAAGACTAAGTAATTCATGCGGATGCGGTTACCGTGATAAGAATAAAAAGGGTTTATGAGGAAGCGGATAAGAGCGATGGCATGAGAATACTGGTGGACAGGCTCTGGCCCCGGGGCTTGGGCAAGGACAGGACAAAAGTGGATCTCTGGTTAAAGGACATTGCGCCCACCGATGAGCTTAGAAAATGGTTCGCTCACGATCCCGATAAGTGGGTTGAGTTCAGGAGGCGGTATTTCGA
>CABMHZ010000194.1 GCA_902386115.1 uncultured archaeon
ATCGGAACTGCCTGTTCCCTGCCGCTATACCCTATGATCCCGCACATATCAGACCACAATGGAACCGGGTGGAATATCTTTATGCACGGTCACCCCGGCTTCAACGCTGCAATTATTTGATATCATCTTACCTGCTTTGATCAAAACCCGGATCGCCAGGGTATTATCATCCCCGATCACTGTTCCCAGCATGTCCGCATGGTGCAGAATTCCTTTCATTTCGATCATAAGCTCACTGCCAACTTCCGTAGAAAAGTGGGAACCGATCGTATTATTGGCTCCGATGATGCTGTTGGAAATATATGAATTGCTTCCTATGCGAACATCATTCATGAGGATGCTGTTCTGTATTTCGACAGAGGGACCGATAGAGCTATTATCACCGATTGCGGTTGATGGTAAAATGACGGTATTTGGTCCTATATCGCAGTTCTTCCCGATGGTTACTGGTCCGATAATGTAGCATCCGCTTCGAACGAGGCTGTTTTCTCCGACTGAAACATTTCCCTTTATTGTGACACCTTTCTCAACAGTTCCCTTCACATCTTTCTTGCACCCTTCAAGCAAAATTGCATTGGCTTTCAGGAAATCCCAGGAATGCACAGCATCGATCCACATTGATCTTGATATGACCATGGTGACCTCTTTTCCTCCTGATATCATTTGCTGTATCGTATCTGTGATGGCATATTCCCCGGTTTCGGAAAGAGGGGTCCGTTCTATCTCTTCAAAGATATCCGGAGAGAATATGTATATTCCTGCGTTTATTATATGACTTACGACCTCTTTTGGTTTTTCAAGGATCTTTGTCACTCTGCCAAATTCCGATATCAGGACACCGTAACCAAGGGTCTGTTCCCGCTCCACCCCGAGGAGAGTGACTGCGCCTTTCTTTCCTGCAAGCATTTCTGCTATTGTTCCTGCATCAATGAGGTTATCGCCGTTAAGGACAAGAAAATCACCATCTATGTATTCCTTTACCTGTTTCACTGCATGAGCCGTTCCAAGCTGTGCATCTTGGAATACATAACTGATATTTACCCCGAAACCCATGCCATCCCCAAAATGATCCATTATGCGTTCTTTTTTATAACCCACAACAAGTATTATTTCCCTGATGCCATTTTCAGCCAGCGCTTTGATGATATGCTCAAGTAAAGGTTTATTCGCAACTGGAAGTATCACTTTAGAACGTGTCAGGGTAAGGGGTCGGCAACGCAGACCTTCTCCGGCTGAAAGAATTACTGCCTTCATCATATCTCCATTACCGTTATTATATTAATAGCTTTTAAAACTAACGTTTATTTACGTTTCTATCGAGGTCATAAAATGAAATTGAACCTGGATAATTTATTAAGATTTTTTCATTGCAGTTTTAAAATCCGGTTCTATTGCCAAATGAATGCTAAAAATACCGATCGCTTCTTTTGAACCGAGTGTTTTGACGTATTTTTCAGCATCTTTCTTTGTTGGTGTATCGTCTGTAATAAAAATACAGCCATGCTTTTTTGCAGAAAATATGATAGGTCTGTCGGATTTATCGTTCGAATCGATAGTTTTAAACTCTTCCTTTGACGGAGTTTTTACAATCTCTATTCTTGTCCTGAGAAACTCCATAAATTGATTTATATCCTGTTGATCAAAAGAGATCTTAAAAAGAGTTCAGGTATTTCAGGTGCTTCTTCCCGCAACAAATGTATAGCTGCATGGCGGAGGAAATCAGAACGTGTCGTATATAGACCCGCCAGAATCAAGGAGTCTATTTTCTTGATCTCTTTTCCTGTCATGCGGGCTGTTATGGATGCATTTGCGGATTCCATGGTGTATGTATATAATTACATCCTGTATTTAATGACGTCGAGTTTCGTTTATAGTCAAAAACTAAACACATATAACCAATCTTTGCGGACTTTGCGCCCTTTCTTTGCGGTGGCGAAAAACATACACCTCCCACGCTAAGAGCGCAAAGCGTTCAGGGTTATTTTTCTCATACTACCATCTTAACGTTTTCTGCCACGCCTCTTTCAATTCTTCGATCCCTGCGCTCAACACCACTTTCTCCCCGTCCATCACCGCGAAATTCTGCGCAGCAGTGACCACACCAACATCAGCGAACACATTGCCTTTCATTATTTCCTCGAATCTCTTCACCTTACCGGGCGCCACTGTCACAACAAAACGGCTCTGGGATTCAGAGAACAGTATCGTGTCAGCGCGCTTGATATTCTCGACAGGGACTTTTGTCAGTTCGACCGTCATCCCGAAATCCCCCGAAAATGCGCTCTCAGCGAGAGCCACGCCCATGCCGCCGTCCGAACAGTCATGGCATGATGCCACAGTGCCTTCACCGATGGCTTTTTCAAGAGCGATATAAAGCTTCTTCGCTGCAATCACATTCACCCTTGGCACATCGTTCCCGATAAACCCGAGCGATGCAAAATATTCCGAGCCGCCGAGTTCGTCCCTTGTCATGCCGAGAGCGTAAACCCTGTCATCAGGTCGCTTTACGTCCATGGTCACAGCCTTCCTGACATCCCCGATCTTTCCCAGTGTCGAGAAAAGCACAGTCGGGGGAATGGATATTTTTCGCCCTCCGATATGGTAGTCGTTCTTCATGCTGTCCTTTCCTGAAATGCAGGGAACGCCGTACGCTTTTGTATGATCATACAGAGCCATGTTTGCCCGCACAAGCTGCGCAAGTTTGAATTCACCATCAGGGTTCTTATCTGATTTCACAGGGTCGCACCAGCAGAAATTATCAAGACCTGCGAGATGGTCAAGTGAGCCCCCAACTGCAATATGGTTCCTTACAGCTTCGTCAATGGCGCACGCTGTCATGTGGTAAGTATCAATGTCTCCGTACCTGGGACAGATGCCGTTCGCAACAACCACGCCTTCCATGCTGTCAAGCAGGGGACGGATGACCGCTGCATCGCTTGGACCATCCCGGGTCAGCGGCTTAACAACAGAACCCGCCTGCACTTCGTGGTCGTACTGCCTGATGACATATTCTTTAGAGCAGATATTCAGGCGTGAGAGGAGTGTCTTGAGCGCGGCTGTAAGGTCTGTGGCGCCCAGTACCGGCTCTTCGAACCTCCGTGGTTCCCAGCGCGCATTGAGCTTCATGACAGGAATGCCGCCGTGCAGGAAATCCATATTCATGAACGCCACTGTCCTGTCTTCGTACTTTACATGGAATTTGCCGCTGTCCGTAAACGTCCCGATGACCGTTGCTTCAACATCCCTTTTTCGTGCAAGCTCAAGGAACTCATCGATATTTTTCGGCGGCACGGCAAGCGTCATCCTTTCCTGCGATTCTGAAACAAGTATCTCCCAGGGGTCAAGACCGGGATATTTCAGCGGGCATTTCCCAAGCTCTATGACGCATCCTCCCGACAACTGTGCCATTTCGCCAACCGACGATGACAGACCGCCTGCGCCGTTGTCAGTGATGGCATTGTAAAGCCCCATGTCCCGCGCTTCAAGCAGGAAATCCATCATCTTTTTCTGGGTAATCGGGTCTCCTATCTGGACTGCAGTGACAGGTGAATTCTCGTCAAGTTCAAGTGAAGAAAAAGTGGCGCCGTGTATGCCGTCTTTCCCGATGCGACCGCCTGTCATCACAATGAGGTCGCCATCATGTATTTCCTTTATGTGCGAGGGCTTTCCGTTAATTACAGAGGGCATTATACCGCCTGTTCCGCAATAGACCAGAGGTTTGCCGAGATACCTGTCATCAAATACGATGCACCCGTTCACTGTCGGTATGCCGCTCTTGTTCCCTCCGTGCTCTACGCCCCGGCGCACGCCCTCGAATATCCTTTTGGGATGGAAAAGCCTCGGAGGAAGAGGTTTATCATAGAATGGCGAAGCAAAGCAAAAGACATCAGTGTTGAATATCAATCTCGCACCCATGCCCGTGCCCAGGGGATCGCGGTTCACACCCACGATACCCGTGATAGCACCGCCGTACGGGTCAAGAGCCGAAGGCGTGTTGTGGGTCTCGACCTTCATTACAAGATTATTATCATCGTTGAATTTTATCACGCCTGCGTTATCCGTGAAAACAGATACAAGCCAGGGTTTATTGATTTCGCGGGTCGCCCGCTTTATGAATGAATTAAAGAGTGAGTGAATGGTCTTTGTTCCTTTTTCGTCAGTATAAGTTATCTGGCTGTTGAATATTTTATGTTTGCAGTGTTCTGACCATGTCTGCGCAAGGACTTCCATCTCAACATCAGTTGGCAGTGCCAGACCGGATTTTTTTCTTTCCACTTTCTTTCCTGCAAAATATTCCCTGATTGTTTTCATCTCGGAAATCTCGAGGGCGAAAAGCCGCTGCCTGCTCAGTTCTTTCAGTTCGTTATCGCTGATATCAAGGTCGATAGTTGAAACGGATGGCATATGTTTTCCCCTGACGACCGGAAGCGGGAGATGTATGCCTTTTTCTTTATCAAACTCCTGGCTGCTTATTATTTCCCACCGTTCGATGAGCGAGTTGGCAAGAAGCCCGCCTGCGATGTTGTCTGCATCTTCTTTTGTGATATTCCCGCTGATAAGATACTGTCTTGAAAAATAGACCCCATCGACGCTCGTTTTCAGTACATCCTCTGCTGCTTTTTTTGCAGTCGCTCCCACATTGTCAGTTACTCCCGGCCTGAAACCCACCTCTATCAGCCACGAGAAATCAGAAGCAAGCGCACCGCCGGAGAAATCCTGGATTACGGGGTCTGCAAATACCTTTTCTCCGAGAAGTTTCACCTGTTCGGGCGAAAGAACAGCGTCAAATGTATATACCTCGATAGTTCTTACAGAATTAACATTGATGTGGAGGTCTTCCCGTATCCTCTTTGTGATACTTTCACCAAGCGCATCTCTCATCCCTTTTTTAAAACCGACTTCTATCCTGATGACCATTGTTCATTCACTGTGTTCTTAATACTGGCGACAGGATATAAAATAATATGCAACATCAAAATTTCAATTTATTGTTAAAAGAACCCACCCCCCACCCCGCGCGCGCGCTTTTGCCCCGAATTCTATGTTATCGCAATTGAAAACATATATTATCACTGTTAAATAATCAGTTACTATAATAGTAACATTCAAGTAGTACTGGGTAGCATTAATATTGTAGGAAAGGTAACAAACTGAACCAATTTGCGTACTTTGCACCTATCAAGGTGTATAACATGATAATAAGGAAAAATATAACACTTGAAAATACCCATCTCAAGAAACTTGATCCCCTTATTAACAAACACGAAGGAAACCTCAGCGCAGCAATCCGGGATTCAATCGATATAGCCGATATTGTAGTGCAGCAGTACGGTAGTGTCGAAAATGCCATAACAAATCTTACTTCCCAGACGAAAAAACTGACCGATCGCGAGCAATCGATCGAATCAGGAAATAATGTGCTGATCGGCAGCCCCATATTCCAGTGGATGTTGAAATGTACGAAAGGGATACCCCTTGATCATTAAATACTCGAAGAATTGCTTGACCCCATAAAAATAAAGACCATATCCGAACTTGATGCGTGCATCAATGCCATAAGCCACGAATCGGGCTGGAATTGCGAGGTATCCATATTCTGTATGGATAACATGAACCCGGAAACCGCGACCGTGGCGATCTCAGGAAATAATGAACTTTACAGGGATTTTCTCGCCCAGCTTGTGATAATGTTCATGGTCTATAACATGGGTCTTGATATTGATATTATTTACAGGCGATCCACTTCTGTTCGCATAGACCTGAAAAAACGTGAGGATGGGGCGAAATGGAGCGCAGCTAACGAGCATTTTGGCTATCTGAAACATACTATGGACGAATTCGCATCAAAAAAAGATTTCTGGAAAAACCTTATTGAAATATACGGATCGCTCAACTACAATATGGTAACTCTTCATAAAAACCAGTATGAAGAGATACTTGCAGGCAAAACGCCCCTTGATGGCAGAATATTCGAATCTCTTTCCAAAAAGCACATTTCCAGCATCCCGCATAATGAATTCCTGTTGCTGTTAAAGAAAACGCATGAATCTATGCAGATAATTGATAAGATCGAATTATTTGAAAAAGGGCTTAATATCTATCACAGCTATAAAAATGATGATGCGGTGCAGAAACTGAGTGATTATTACATCTCGCTCCTTGGCGCGAATGGTCACAGGTACGAGGCAAAATATTCATCCTGCCTTTTAGTCCTCAGCCACGCTTGCTGCAAGGCTTAGATTATCACCGTTTTTTTTGCAAACTCCCTGCATAGTGAGACGTATTCCCCCGGGTTCACAGAAGGGAATGTATCGATAAGACAGATATTGCATTCACCTTGCGTTCTTGTAATTTTCCTGATGTCGCCGTGATAGACAAGGATTTCCGTGTTCCCTGCTGCTTTTGCCATAAGTACTGGTTCATCCCCGATGAGCTTATTGTACCCGGTCAGCTCAAACTCGATTTTTACGCCAAGAAACTGCGAATTTGCCTTGATGTTCAAAATAGTATTTTGAACAGCAGGAAGCCATGCATCATTCATGATGACTTTTTTAGCGCCTCCGAGCGCGCACAACAGCCCGAGAGTGCCGGGACCGCAGAAGCCGTCCAGGACGACAGCGCCATGCAGTTCCCCGTTAATATACAGCGCCTCGATCTTTTTTATTTTTGTGTTATTGAACTCGATGTGGATACTTGACTGGTTCTTGTAGATACACAACTCCCCGAACGTCGATGCTACTACATCGCAGCGCATATCACATCCTGAAAGCAGTTCATAAGTATGAGGCGTGCTGGCAGTGTCACGAAGCCCGACGCTTATTGAAGGGCTGCCAGTTCTGCGTATGACGCCTTTTATCTCAGGAACGTTTGCGGTTATATCGCCTGCCAGTTCCTCAGTAACCGAATCCATGATGAGGACAAGGCTTTTTTCCCCGAGGCGCGGAGGATACGGTACCTGGTAACCAAAAGCAATCAGTGGAGTCCCTACTTCTTTCAAAGCCGCATCAGCAGGGAAAAAGCGGCTTTCCTTGAGGATGGTAAGGACGTGAGCCATAACGTGGTCAAGATGCCTCCTGCCGCATTTTGTGCATTTTCCCCTACAGGCGTCTATTTTTTCATTTACAGGCGCATTTTTATCATACAGCGGGTCGGAAGGGCATGACCTGCATGCCAGGTACATCCGGAACAGCCCGTCCAGGACTTTTTCAGGTTCCATAACGCAGTCACCGCCGCATGTGGGACATTTCATGTGTTCCTGATAATTTTAGCAAGATTAAATATCTATCGAATATCTGCCCTGATATTTTGATTGGACAATTGTATTATTGATATGGATTAGTGACCTGAAAAGGAATAAAATCAGGTCTTTAAAGGAAAGGCATATATACCGTCCTGAATTAAGCATTTAATCATGACATACGGGAATACAGCATGCCATGTAAAGAATAGAGCTTGTACTGCCGGGGTTTCAAAATACAACCTGATATGCGCAGGATGTTCGACTATTTATACAGACGACAGGCTGAAATGCTCAAATGACGGGGCGCTATTACGAACAAATTACAGTAAAAAACATCTCACCTTAAAGGACGTTCCCGGGATGGGTAAGTTCCATGACTGGCTGCCTATACATGAGATAATGACAACGGATTCAGGTCCTGTAACATACAGGAGCACTGAACTTGCCGCAGAACTGGGACTGAATAACCTGTTCATTTCTTTCAACGGCTACTGGCCTGAAAAGGGGGCTTATATAAAGACGTGCAGTTTTAAGGAACTGGAGGCTTTTCCAACGGTACAGAAAATAAGAGGTGGGAACAGATCGCTCGTCCTTGCTTCAGCCGGGAATACAGCCCGCGCTTTTTCGCATGTGTCAGCGATGACCGGGGCAGAAGTGTATATCGTTGTACCATCAAGCGGGATGTCAAGGATGTGGATTCCTGAAGAACCAACTGATTCGATCCATATTATACAAATGGGTAAGAATTGCGATTATACGGATTCCATACATCTTGCAGAACGGATCTCTGCACTTCCCGGTATGCAGGCAGAAGGTGGCGCAAGGAACGTGGCGCGAAGGGACGGAATGGGAACTGTGATGCTTGACGCCGCTGTTACCATGAAGCGGATGCCTGATCATTATTTCCAGGCTATCGGAAGCGGGACCGGCGGTATTGCGGCATGGGAAGCCGCGCTTCGCCTTTGCGAGGACGGCAACTTCGGAAATGAGTTGCCCCAGCTTCATCTTTCCCAGAACCTGCCGTTTGCGCCGATGTTCAATGCATGGAAAGCCGGAAGGCGCGAAATAATAAAGGATATCGATATGCCTGACCCGAAAAAACTCATTCACGGGATGTATGCAGACATCCTTTCCAACCGCGAGCCGCCTTATTCAGTGGCAGGCGGGGTCTATGATGCCCTGTGTTCGACGCGCGGTTCGATGTACGGGATATCGAACAGCGATACAAAAAAAGCACAGGAATTATTCGAGCGGTACGAAGGGATAGATATCTTCCCTCCGGCGGCAGTAGCTGTAGCGTCGCTTATCGAGGCTGTGAATGAACATAAAGTCGATGCAGACGATAATATTTTATTGAATATTACAGGAGGCGGAGTGAAGCGCCTTGAACTGGATCATATCATTTTTAAAATTGAACCCGAGTCTGTCGCTGAAAATGCAAATGTGCCGCTTGAAGAGATAATTAGAAGAAAGGTATTGGCTTGAAGGAAATCCCGGAACTCAGGGTAATTGATATTCTAAGGAATAATTGTATAGATATCGCAGCCACGCTGCCGTGTGACAGGATTAAAGGGCTGCTTCCGCTGATAGAAAAAAACTTCAGGACAATTCCCCTGACGCGGGAGGAGAACGGTCTGGGGATCTGCGCCGGGCTTTATCTTGGAGGCATGCGACCGGTCATGGTCATCCAGAGCACAGGAATCGGCAACATGATAAATGCGCTTGGATCCCTGAACCTCACATACGGCATTCCTCTGCCCGTCCTTGCAAGCTGGCGCGGCGTTCATAATGAGAAAATAGAGGCGCAGTGGCAGTTCGGGAAAAACCTGCCCACGATACTGGATGCGGCTGGCATAAGATACACCATTATCGGATCGATTGATGAACTGGTTAATATCGATACCGCAATAAAGGATTCTTTTCAAAATGCCCGTCCGCATGTTGTATTGATGTCGCCTGCTATCTGGGAAGGTTCCTGCTGCGAGAATCCGGTCCCATGTGAGATAACACCGAGGCATTCTCATCTTGAGTTCGTATCAGAAATCCGAAAACCTGAAATGACACGATTCGAAGCGATCAAAACCTTGGTGTCATGTGCGGGTGACAACATCATAGTTTCTAACCTGGGTATTCCTTCAAAAGAGCTATACGAGATCAAGGACAGGGAACTGAATTTCTATATGACCGGCTCAATGGGACTTGTCTCGTCGATCGGGCTTGGCATCGCGATGGCACAGGGTCGGCACGTTTTCGTTATCGACGGCGACGGAAGCCTTCTCATGAACCCGAATGCCCTGGCATCCATTGGAGCTTATAACCCGGATAACCTGACAGTTGTTGCCATTGATAATGCAGCATGCGGTTCAACAGGGAACCAGGCGACATGCACGAACAGCCAGATAGACCTTGAACTGCTTGCAAAAGCCAGCGGGATAAGCGATACGCAAAAAGCGCATACCTGCGGGGAGCTGGAGGAAGCTTTGCGCAGAAAAGCGGCATTTGTTCACGTTATCGTCAGACCATTTAACGCATCATGCAGGGAGATACCTCTTCTGGCAAGAGAGATAAAGGAGCGGTTCATGAGAGCTGCTGCAAGGTAATACATTCTCGCCACATTGCATCAACGACATTCCGGTTAAAGGGTTTTAAAATGTCTGAATCGCGCTCAAATAATGATCCTGACTTTTTCTGAGGCTTTTTTCAACTCATTCAGAACAAGACCAATATAACCTTCTTTTCCAACAAGAACGACTATCAGGGCGTCAGGTCCGGCTGCATACGTTATAAGGTGCTTATCCTCTGTTTCGACTATGATGGATTTCGGTTTCTGCTCCCTGAGCCTTAAGGTGGTCGATTCTGCCGACATATACAGTGTGGCTGTCAATGCAGCAAAAGCCTCACTGCTCAGCATCCCGTCCCCTTCCCTGGTAACCATAAGGAGTCCCTGCCTGGAAACAATTGCGGATAGTTCAATGCCTCCGACTGCGCTGAGGTCTTTAAGAACTTTTTCAAGTGATTGCGTTTTAGTCTCCATCAATACTCCGGAAATTTAGTATTTTATATACTATCTCTGAGAAATAGATTATGTATCTCAGGCAAACATGCCTTCAGAATGCAAGTTCTGTTTTTCTCCGGGAACCTTCAACTTTTTTATCGCCTTAATCAGATCATCTTTTCCAACACCATTTCGTTCTTCCCTGACCGCGAACATCCCTGCTTCCATTGCGATCGCCTTCAGGTCAGAACCGCTCATTCCTTCTGTAAGCGGTGCTAATTCTTCAAACTCAACATCTTCCAGAAGTTTCATTTTCCTGCAGTGTATCTTAAATATCATTACGCGCGCTTCATCGCCGGGCATCGGTATCTGGATGAACCTGTCAAACCGTCCGGGTCGCAGAAGTGCAGAATCAAGTATATCAGGTCTGTTCGTTGCAGCGATTATCCTGACATTCCCGCGGGCATTGAAACCGTCCATTTCAGATAGAAGCTGCATCAGCGTTCGCTGGACTTCCCTGTCCCCCGAGGTCGCCGTATCAAGCCTCTTTGCCCCTATGGAATCAAGTTCATCGATGAATATAATGCTTGGCGCTTTTTCCTTAGCCATCTTGAAAAGGTCTCGCACAAGTCTCGCGCCTTCTCCAATGTATTTCTGCACAAGTTCGGAACCCACTATCCTGATAAATGTTGCTTTTGTCTGGTGCGCTACGGCTTTTGCAAGCAGTGTTTTGCCTGTTCCCGGTGCACCGTATAACAGGACACCTTTGGGCGGTTCTATCCCCACGCGTTCAAACACTTCGGGTCTGATAAGAGGAAGTTCAACTGCCTCTCTCAATTCCCGCATCTGTTCATCAAGCCCGCCGATATCCGAATATGATATATCCGGTTTATCCATTACCTCCATGCCGTTCACGAACGGGTCGCGTGAGGAGGGCAGGATGCTTGTCACTGCAAGGGTCTGGTAATTCAATGATACCCTTGTTCCGGGTAGAAGATCAGAGTTGTTTATGAACTGTGATGAACCGACAACGAACTGGGGACCCGTGCTGCTTCTTATAACAACTTTATTGCCCTCAAGAACATCCACTACATTTCCGACCACCTGTGGGGTTGATTTAAGCCGTTCAAGTTCGCTTTTTAACTGGCGTATTTCTCTTTCGTACTTTAGCTTCTGGTTCTCGGTAAACCGTTTCTCCAGCTCTATCTTGTTGGCTTGCTCCCGGAGCAGGTTATTCCTCTCCTCGAGCATTTTGATCCTGTCCATCAGATATCGGGAGAAATCATCGTTCCCTAACCCGATAGGGCTTTCCCGGTTTTCCTGGGTCTCAGACATGTTAGTCTCCGAATGATATTTAAGCGTGGACGGTATATAGAGTTTTCGTCAGAATATGCAATGCGAAATATGCGGTATGGATATCAAAGGAACACCCACAAGGGTGACGGTTGAAGGCACTGTTCTGGATGTATGCGGCAAGTGCGCACGCTATGGAAAACCAACGGATAAGTGGACTCCTGTTTCAAGAAAAATGATGCCAACTGAAAGGGTGGTAGTCACCCATAAGCCCAGGCGTGATGCCTTTGATAAGATCGGGGATGAGATAGTCGCTGATTATGCCCGGATCATAAGGAAAGCCAGGGAATCGCAGGGTTTAACGATCGAGGAACGGGCATCAAAGATGATGGAGAAATCTACGCTGCTAAGAAAGATCGAGCGCGAAGAACTTTTGCCTGAAGACACAGTAAGAAAAAAACTTGAAACTGAGCTTAATATAAAACTGACGGAAAAATTAACTTCACAGGACCAGCGCGGGGGCGGGTTCATCAGGGGAACCACGCTCGGAGATGTGGCTATCATTAAGAAAAAGGCGAAATAAGAAAAGAGATTATAACACAGGATTAATCCATCCGGTCGCCTCCTGGTCTATCTGGGTCATGCCCAGCACAATGTATAAACACCCCAAAGAACATAATTACATACAGGGAGAATATACATGGAACACAGGATGCCGGTTAAAGACATAATGACAAGGGACGTTGCAACTGTTGATATTAAAAGCGACGTCCCGCAGTTAGCCCGGAAAATGCTGGAGCTTGATGTCGGCAGTGTCATAATTACTGATGGAAAACATCCGGTAGGAATTGTCACTGAACGCGATATCGTCAGAAAGATAATAACTAAAAATCTTAAACCCGGCGCTATTTCTGTCAGGGAACTGATGACAACGCCCCTGATAACGATCCTTGCCAGCGAGGATGTCACGGAAGCCATGCATATGATGGTAAAAATGAAGATCCGGAGATTACCTGTGGTGGAAAGGGGAAAGCTGACCGGCATTGTTACGGATACCGACCTCATCGCAGTTTCAGCCGAAATGGGCAGCATCTTTTCGGATCTTATCCAGATGCACCGCGAAAAGATCTTTACGACCCAAACACCTCAAAGGATCGACCGCGGTATCTGCGAGGAATGCGGCGATAATGTCGATAATCTACTGCTTGTGAACGGGAAACTGCTCTGCGAAAGCTGCACAGAGACGTAAGACCTTAAAAAAACATATATAAATAAAAATAATGGAGGAACCATTATGAAAGTTGAAGACATAATGACAAAGAACCCTGTTTTTGTGCATGATTCGGATTTCATGACACATGCGCGTCAGGTGATAAGAGACCATAATAAACGCACACTGCCTGTTGTGGATTCAAAGAACCGTGTTATAGGCATGCTTTCTGAAAAGGATATCCTGAATATATATTCCACGAAATCCAATGTCACAGTGGAAGGTTATGCATCAGAGTTCCCTGATGTATATCCTGATATGGATATGTTCCAGGCTGCGAGGTTAATGATAAAGGCGCGCATAGAGCGCGTACCAGTGATCAGATCGGGACAGGACAGGACCCTTGCAGGCATCCTGAGCATTGTGGATATCTTCAGGAACCTGAAGCTTGACAAAGTACCTGCTAAAACCGTTGAGGATGTAATGACAAGGGATGTAAAAACATGTTCCCCCAGAGACAGTATCTCAAAAGTATGGCTGAATATGAAAGAGACCGGCTTCTCCGGATATCCCGTTGTACAGAACGGGCAGCTTGTGGGCATGGTGACAAGACGGAACATCATCAGGGCAGGATATGCAAGAATAGAAAGAGAAGATGAGCATGGAACAAAATCCACCATGTCCCCTGCAGTTGAAAAGGTCATGAGTTCCCCGGCTTATACCCTGCCTTCCCGAACTACATTAAAAGAAGCTATCCGTGCATTTATGAAGCTTGATGTAGGAAGGCTATCAGTCGTCAACGATGGGGTTCTTGTAGGTATCGTTGACAGGAATGACATAATAAAAGCGCTCATTTAAAGGTGTTTTATGAAAAACCAGAAAGGCAATGCAGTATCAAAAGAAGTCCGCGGCGGGTATATAAGGAACCAGGCTCCGCTTGATTTCAAATCCAGGATATCCGAGCATGAGGGCGACATAATGACCATCGCAACAAAGGACGTGGTTACCATCCCGCCTACGATGTCAGTCATAGGCGCAGTAAAAACCATGGTCAGCAAAGGTTTCCGGAGGCTTCCGATCTCAGATGCAGGGACGAACCGTATGAAAGGCATAGTGACTTCAATGGATATCGTGGATTTCCTGGGCGGAGGCACAAGGTACCTGATTGTGAAGAACAAGTTCAAGGGAAACATGCTTGCAGCCGTCAACGGAAGTATCAGCGAGATCATGGAAGAGAACGTGGTGTGCATGAATGAAAAGGATTCGATCAAGGACGCTTTGCACCTCATGATAAATAAGAATATTGGCGGTATCCCGATCACAGATAGCAACAGCAGGGTGAAAGCTATTGTTTCCGAAAGGGATTTTATGTTTTTGATCTCCGGGGTGATGACAGGGAAGAACGTGATTGAATACATGAGTAAAAACGTTGTTACAGCCCCGCCGGATATGACAGTCGGTGCGGCGGCAAAATCAATGGTGAATAAAGGCTTCAGGAGGCTCCCGATAATCCGGGACAATGTCCTTATCGGGATAATAACCGCTTCCGATATCCTGCGCTTCCTGGGCAGCGGTGAGATGTTTGAACGTCTTGTTACCGGAAATTCAAGAGAAGTTTACGAAGTGCCTATCCGCACCCTGATAAAGAGGGATGTAATATTTACGGCGTCAGATGTGGATATCGGGGAAGCAGCCAGCATGATGCTTGATAAGAACGTGGGCTCACTTCCAGTGCTTGAGGAAGGAGAATTGAAAGGGATCATAACCGAACGGGACTTTGTCAGGGCAATAGCAGTTTGAGGAATCATGAAAATCAAAGAGATAATGAGTTCACCTGTTTACGTAGTATCGCCTGATGAAACAGTAGCCAGAGCAAGGAACCTGATGCTGCGTCACAGGATAGGAAGACTTGTACTTATAGAAAACAACAAACCCATCGGGATAGTGACGAAAAAAGATATCAGCCGGAGGCTTAACCAGGCTGAGCCGGAGTGGCGGCGAAGACCCATAGACAGTATTCCCATAAGGCAGGTCATGACCGAGAGTTTGATCACGATATATCCCGACGCAACGCCGAGACAACTTGCCGGGCTTATGGTTGAAAACAACATTGGCGGATTACCTGTGGTCAACGATAAGGATGAGGTCATAGGGATCGTCACTAAATGGGATATGATAAGATATTTTTCAGAACTGCCTCTTAAGTTAAAAGTAAAGGATATGAAAATAGAACCTGCCGTTACTATTCACAGGCATCATACCATCAGCCATGTCCTCTACGAACTTGACTCGAATTCATCAGACAGGGCTGTTGTCCTTGAGGATAATGATAAACCCGTCGGGATAATCACAAGTTCGAACCTTGCTTTTACGGAAATGAAAAGCAAAACAGGAGGCTTGCCACAGAAAGAAATAAAGATGACGCGTAAAGAGAGTGCTGCCGGAAGGAAACAGTACAGGTACGTAAGGGAAGTGCCTCTTGTGGCGGAAGACATCATGTCTTACCCGTTAATTAGTGTTGATCTCGAAGACCTGGCAACAGATGCCGCAGGGATAATGGTTAAAGAAAAGATCAACGGAGTGCCGGTGATAGGTAACGGGGTAATGGGGATATTGACAGGAGAAAATATAGTGAACGCAATACTGACATTGTGAGGTGAAACAACATGAAGGTAAAAGATATAATGACGGAGCCGATAAAGGTAAACAAAGCAGACACAGTTTCGCATGCCATGGAACTGATGAGCAAACACGATACGCGAAGACTCCTTGTTGTGAACGGGAACGATGTCCTGGGCGTGATAACTATGAGAAGCATTGCACGCAAACTGGGAACGTGGAAGACCTCAAATCTGCCTGCTTCGTCGCTGCATGTTGCAGCCGCAACGACCAATATGTTCGCAAAGGTGCTTCCTGATACGGATATCATGGATGCTGTTGCCCTGATGGACAGGAGCGGAGGGATACTTGTAGTGACAGATGGCGGCAAGATACATGGCTGGGTGACGCCTCATGAACTCATGAAAAATGCCCGTACCGTAAAAGGCTATGCCGCTGACATAATGAAGGAACCCATTTCAGTGAGCCCCGGAGAACGGGTGGCGCACGCACGCCGTTTGATGCTGGATAAGGATATTGGAAGGCTTCCAGTGATCGAAAACGGAAATATCGCAGGCATAATCACCGAGAGGGATGTTGCGAACGGGATGATGAATTTCAGGAACCTTGTGCCTGATAACCAGCAGGATGAGAGGATACGCAATCTGATCGTGGGTGATATCATGACCCATAATGTGAAATTCGTCAGGACAAATACCCCGATATCAGAGGTGGTTTCATTGATACTGAATGAAAACATCGGCGGAGTGCCTGTCCTTAATCTCAGGGATGAGATGGTAGGCGTGATCAGCAGGAGGTCTGTCATCAAGCACATGGCTTCGATGAACCAGTTAAGAACGGATTGATGTCATGGAACGGAGAAAGGTTTGAGACGGGATGTCTCCTCGGAACTTATTGAGAAGCTGGACATTGAAAAAGTATCTGAACTCCTGGACATCCCTGAGCACAGGATAACAGGCGCTATCCAGAGAAAAACATTACAGTACGTCCGGGGCAGGCATGACTTTTTCAGGTTCGATAAGCCCATTTCAGGGATCGAGGCAGGAACCTGCATATTCCTTGAGCCGTTCGACGTTGTGCGCGGTTTTCCAAAAATACCGCGTGCATTGATGCTTCATCCCTCTGTTGCAGCTCATTTCTCAACATGTGAAAAAGTGGCAGTGGAAGAGAAGATGAACGGTTACAATGTGAGGGTCGCGCTTATTAACGATGAGCTTGCCGGGATCACAAGAGGCGGTTTTGTTTGTCCCTATACTACCGAGAAAGCGATTGAACTTGTAGGACGCGAATTTTTTTCGGAGCATCCCGACCTTGTGCTGTGCGGTGAGATGGTGGGACCTGACAGCCCTTATGTCCCTAAATCCATTTACGATATCGAATCCCTTGAATTTTTTGTATTCGATATCAGGGATAAGCTGACAGGGAAGCCAATGCCTGTAATGAAACGACGGGAAATTTCGGATGAATACGGCTTACGCTCAGTGAGGTTTTTCGGGGAATATGAAGTGGAAAAAGCGGATATAGAGATAGCTAATATCATCAGGGGATTCGGAACGTCGCTGAATGAAGGCGTTGTGATCAAGGATCCTGAAATGGTGCTGCCGCCTGTGAAATATACGAGTTCGATGAGTAACTGCGCGGACTTAAGATACGCCTTTGAATTTTACAACGATTACGGAAGGGACTTTTTTTTCCCCCGCGTGTGCAGGGAAGCTTTCCAGTCAGTTGAATGGAATGAAAATGAAGAAGGGCAGAAAGAGAGGTGCCGCAGGTTCGGCGAGAGCATCCTGCTACCGATGATAAAGACCATCAGGAAGAAAAAAGAGGATGGTCGCATCACCGAGACCGTGCAGATAAGGGTCAGGAACTTAAAAACCATGCAGGAATTCGAGGATCACCTGAGGCTCCTCGGTGTGGATGCAATATTTGATGAGCCTGAAAATACGGGGGACGGATACATTGTGAAGATCCATAAAAAATACCACAGCACAAGCGATAAGACAGAATCGATATTGCGTGGGGAGTTATGGAGTTGAGGTAGCCGAGAAATGATGTTTAGTGTCAGGGCTATTATTAATTATTAATTATCAGGATTCTACTACACTTTTCAAGAAAAAAACCAAAAGCTATTTATACAGAACAATTGATGTAAAACCTTAAAAACGTGCTATAAATACGAATAACTATAAAAACGTCCATAGCGTTAAAAACGATATAGTTAAAAAGGAAAGGAAGGAAAAATGCAAAAGAGATTGTGTATATTTATAATGTTAATTGGTATTTTTTTAATAGTTCCGAATGTGACCGCTTCTGATAATTCATGTATCGATTGTCATAAGACAATATCTCCTTTTATAGAAATTGAGAAACAATTCAACCAGATAAGGGTAGAACATCTTGAAAAGAACGTTTCATGTTCTCTTGAATGCCATGAGGACCGCGTAAGACAGCTTGCAACTGCAAATTATCAGCAGTGGTCTGAGTCGGTTCATGCTTTAAACGGAGTTACCTGTGACGTATGCCACGGCGGGGATCCCAAACAGGCGGATAAAAATGCTTCTCATAAGAACATGGTCAAACGCACTGATCCCGAAAGCCCTGTTTATTATACCAATGTTCCGACCACATGCGGAAAATGTCATTCAAAAGAACTTGCCACTTTCCAGAACAGTAAACATTACCAGAAACTTGAAGCTCTTAAACTTGCTCCGACATGCACAACATGCCATGCTCCTCACAGCTTCAAAGTGCTTGATCCCGAAGAATTCAGGAATTTCTGCGGCAACTGCCATTCTGTCTATAAAAAAGTAGCTCCGTATGATGTCCCCGTCAGGGCGGAGTATTTGATGGGCGGTGTGAATAAATTGATATTCAACATCGACATGGCTAACCAGGACATATTCTGGGCAAAAAAGAACGGTACAGATGTAACCCAGGCTCAGAAATATGCAGACGACGCACTGGCAACTTATAGGGGGCTGGCAGTCCTGTGGCACGAATTCAATCTTACTCATTTCGAAGATGAGCTGGACAGAGGTAACGCCCAGATCAAAAGGGCAGAAGATATTGTAAAACCGCAAGTCCCTTCTCCTACTGCGACAAAAGCCAATGCAACACCGGGATTTACCGGTATTTTCACGATCATCTCAATGGTTGCTGTACTGTACCTCATGAGAAGAAACAGGGACTAATGTCAATAGCAATCGGGTCACAGGTGAATAAATAATGCAGCCGCACTTGAAAAGAGCATTTATCATACTAATATTAGTCATTATAGGATTTCTCTTTGTCCGCTCATTTATTGTTCCCGGGTCCTTCGGGCAGTATGGATGGTACAGGGGCGATTCAGTTGCAGAACTCAGGGAATTACCAGTAGGATATGCCGGCTCTGCAAGCTGCAGCGATGTGAATTGCCATAATTCGGTATATACAATATGGGTCAACTCAAGTCACAAGACAGTGAACTGTGAAACCTGCCATGGTCCTTCCCAAAACCATGTAACAGACACAAGAACAATGCCCACTCCGGCAAACGACACAAGAGAATTTTGCGGCATGTGCCACTTTAAACGGACAGCAAGACCAGCGGATTTCCCGCAGATAGACCCTGATACACATGGTGAGAACTTACAATGCACTTACTGCCACAACCCGCATAAGCCGTGGTTTTTGTAAGGAGACATGATCATGGAATTATCAAGACGGGAATTTACTAAATTCGGGTGCAAGATAATTATTGGAGCCGCGGCTGGAACAACATTAATTGAATCCATTGCTACGATTGACGCCCAGGAAGCAACTTCAAGTAAAAATTATGACTGGACCAAGCATTACTGGGGATACATTGTCGATACCAGCAAGTGCATCGGGTGCGGCAGATGCGCCAATGCATGCAAGCTTGAGAACCATGTTCCTTTTGATGAACCTGTTTACAGGACATGGGTTGAAAGATACAGGATAACAAATGAGGGAAGAGAAGAGAAAGTGACTATTGATTCTCCTAACGGGGGGATAGATGGATTTACTGATGATATCCCGGCAGATGAGGTCAAAAAAGCCTTCTATGTTCCCAAGATATGCAACCACTGTGAAAATCCCCCTTGCGTGCAGGTTTGTCCTGTTGGTGCCACATATGAGACAGAAGACGGTGTGGTTCTTGTGGACTATAATTATTGTATCGGTTGCAGGTATTGCATCCAGGGATGCCCTTATGGCGCCCGGTATTTCAATACCGAAAAGGGAACAGCCGATAAATGCACATGGTGCTACCACAGGATAACAAAAGGTCTCCTCCCTGCCTGCGTACAGGCATGCCCTGTAGGTGCAAGGAAATTCGGAGACCTGAAAGATCCTGAAAGTGAGATCAATAAGATACTCGATAAAGAGAGAATCAATGTCCTGAAACCCGACCTCGGGACGAAACCAAAGGTATACTACGTTGGATTAGACCGGGAAGTGAGATAATGGCAATAGAAAATCTTATCTGGGGATACATTTACCCCAATGAAGCTGAAATTCAGTGGAGCATTCTTATAGTATTATATCCGTACATTACGGGACTTGTGGCAGGAGCGTTCATAGCCTCATCGCTGTATCATGTTTTCGGGAAGCAGGAGATAAAACCCGTAGCGAGGTTCGCCCTTCTTACAGCACTTGCTTTCCTTCTTGTAGCTACAATGCCTCTTCTTACCCATCTGGGACATCCGGAGAGGGGTATTGAGATAATGTTCACACCACACCTTACGTCGGCTATGTCGGGTTTTGGCTATATATATTCGTTTTACCTTATCATTGTACTGCTTGAGATATGGCTATCCTTCAGGGAAGATATCGTCAAGAACGCCCTTAAATTCAAGGGCTGGAAAAAGCTAATGTATTCATCACTGGCTCTCTTTTCTTATGATATATCTGAGAAATCGCTCCATGATGATGAAAAATTCGCGAGGAAACTTGCCATAATAGGTATCCCGTCGGCAGCCTTCCTGCACGGTTATGTCGGGTTCATATTCGGCGGCATCAAAGCCAATCCATGGTGGTCCACGCCTCTTATGCCTATCATATTCCTGATGTCAGCTATCGTGTCAGGGATAGCGCTCTTGATCCTTCTTTATCTCACAGCATCATGGTTAAGGAAAAAAGCGATCAACTACAAGACACTGTTTTCACTTGCCCATTACCTGTGGATTTTCCTGATACTTGATGTGGCGCTTGAAATGCTTGAGATAATAAGCATGAAATACGAATCTCTCGAAGAGATCGAGATAATCGACAGGTTGCTCTCAGATAAGATAGCTACCACGTTCTACGGCGTACAGCTCACGCTTGGAATATTCGTTCCGTTCGTTCTTCTGATCCTTGTAATGGTCATGAAGAACAGGGAAAAGCTGAAAACCCTGATGGTGGCAGTATCTGCCATATTAGTCGTAATAGGTGTATTCGCCATGCGGTGGAACGTTGTGATCGGGGGACAGGAGATATCCAAGAGCTTGAGCGGTACGATGACATATGTCCCGGTCTTCTTCAGCCAGGAGGGCGTCCTGCCGGCAATGATAATATTGATCCTTCCGTTTATCATCCTCACGGTACTGACCTTTATACTTCCACCATGGAAAGATATGGATGCAGAGATGGAATAATTTTTATCAATAAATCGTGATGAATTAATAGAAAACGTAAGGTATTTATTCTATCAAATCATCGAGTAAATCACATTGTCAGAATAAAAAACGGGTACTACGTTCTGGCTTGAATAGTGGATTAATTATAATCATATATTATATAATCCACCGATATAATATTTAAAACGGTGACCCAAAGATGTTTTTAATAACAAAAAAACAAAAAACGCTTATGAGATTATCTTTTAGCTGTATGATCCTGTTATTCTCAGCGCTTGCGGCAGGGGCAAATCCCGGCACTCTTAATAATTCCTGTGTGGACTGCCACAAGACAATATCTCCCTTTACTGACGAACAGTTAAGGCTGAATGAAATACGTTTGAACCATACGCTCAGAAACATATCCTGTTCGTTGGAATGTCATGAAGACGTTATCAGAAAAACGGCTTCTGATAATTACCAGCAGTGGTCTGATTCTGACCATTCGAAATATTACGTTACATGCGATAAATGCCATGGCGGAAATCCGGATGTAAAAAATGAATCCGAATCCCATGCATCCATGCAGGGGATCAACAATGAGAGCAGCCCCATCTATTTCAAGAATATCCCGGATACATGCGGAAATTGCCATACTGAAGAAATGAAGCATTTCAAGGACACCATGCACTACCAGAGATTGCAGGCTGAATCCCGTGCCCCTTCATGCGTTACATGTCACAAACCGCACTCTTTTAAGGTTCTGAAAGCCTCTGAAATGACTGCCCTGTGCAGCGTATGCCACAATCCAAAAGACCAGGTTGCAACAGCGACAGTTCCCATTGATGCAAAAAATGCACTTGTTAAGCAGAAAGAATTCCAGGATGAATTAATGAATGCGAAAAACGCGGTAGCCACCGATAAAGCCGCACGGAAAGATGTAACAAGTGCGCAGGCTGATCTGGATAATGCACAGGCGGTTATGGATAATATACCTTCCTTATGGCACCAATTCAACCTGAAGGATTTTGACAGTCAGGTACAGAAAGGTATTGACTATGCAAAAAAAGCCGAATCAAAAACTTCAACTATAGAACCAACGGTACCCCGTATTCCCGGTTTTGAGATCATTCTGGTATTTGCGATAATCCCGGTTTCATACCTGATGAGAAAGAGCAGGTGATCCCGATGGATAAGATTTCACTAAGAGCTGCCATTAAGAGCTGGATTTCCAGGCATAAAGTAGCAATCGCGATCGCCCTGATCGTCTTTATATTAGCAACGGTCGTTGTTTCTGAAAAGGTGCTTGATATCAGTGAGAATCCGGCATTCTGCGGAAAGAACTGCCATATAATGAGACCTTATTATGATTCATGGAAAACTTCTTCGCACAACGATGTCCGCTGCGTTGAATGTCATTATGAACCCGGACTTATCGGTCATATCAAAGGCAAGATCAACGGACTTTTGCAGTTCTACAGCTATGAGACCACAACAGATGAATATAATGGAAAGTTGTACGCTAAGGTCATGGACAATAACTGCCTTGTGTGCCATGAGCAGCGCATCTACTCATCAGCCGTGAATTATATGGGCGTAAATTTCACACACAAGAGCCATCTGCTTGAAAAAAAGAGAGGCATCAGTTTAACCTGCACAAGCTGTCATTCAATGATAGTGATAGGTATGAAAGAGCACCAGTCGGTCACCGACCCGTCGTGCAGCCAGTGTCACCCGGGCATCGTCCAGCAGGATATGGGACATATTGTTGTGACAACTTCGACCTGTTTCACATGTCATTTCAGGGATGTAAAGGGAAATACTTCAATTTCCGGCTGTCCATCATGCCACGGACCGCCTCAACAGACCCACAAAAATTATACGAACTTCAATCACTCAAATCATTTAGCTCGGGGATTTGACTGCCTGACATGCCATACTGAACTATCAACAGGCGCGAACGATGTTGTTCCCAAGGACAAATGTTATTCATGCCATAATGTCAAGGATAGAGTGGATAAATATGACGACTTCAATTTCGTGCATACGAATCATGTCACTAATAACAAGATCGGGTGTTATGAATGCCACTCTAACGTGAAGCATCAACCGCAAATTAAACAGAATCTATGCGCAACATGCCACAGTAATGAGCATCCAAAAGACTGGCTGGCAACGCATAAGAAAGAGGTATATATTGGTAAAGTATGCAGCGACTGCCATCAGCCCAAATTCTGTGCGGACTGCCATGCGGAAATAGTTACAGGCAGAAAAACAATTAATGAAACAATAAAGACATGAAGACACAAGTATCATCTGAAGAGTTCATTGAAAATGATGAAGATTCAATATAAGAATACTTCAATCAACATCACAGAGAATGTTTATGAACCTTCAGAAGATTCTTTTCTTCTGGCAGATGCGGCGCTTTCTGAAATAAAAGGATACGAACGGATAATAGAGGTTGGATGCGGAAGCGGAGTTATATCTGCTATTATTAGAGCCGGCACAAAAGCAAGCATTATCGGGATAGACATCAACCCTCATGCAGTTGAATGTACAAGAAGTAATGGGGTCGAAGTAATAAGAGGGGATCTGTTAAGCTG
>CABMHZ010000195.1 GCA_902386115.1 uncultured archaeon
GCGCGTGCATTCTTCAATGACCGAGTTGATGGGGGCGAGTTTGCACACCTTGCAGCACCACGTGAAATCCTTTGCATGAGGACCGAAATTCGGAAGGTTTTCCCAGAATGCATCCCCTGCCTCCACTTCAATAAGTTCGATATTATTCTCTTTGCAGAAAAGCCTTATGAACTCCACTGTTTCAGGGAACTCGATGCCTGTGTTCGCGAAGAAAACTTTTATGGGTTTTTTTACAGCGCTGCGAGTCAGGTCAAGCGTGGTGAGGCTGTCTTTCCCCCCGCTGAATGAAACATAGACCGGCGAATCCCTGAACTCTTTCTGGTTGGCTATGCCGCGGATGGTGTTCACCGCATCTTTTACAAGCTGTTTCATGTGCGCTGCGTTCGCCCGGATAATTTCTTCCCGTGACGGATTTTTTAAATTGAAAACCGCTTTTCCTGAGTCGATTTTTCTTATTTTTACCGATTGTCCCGGATTTTTCAAATCGCTGCTGTCCCGGTACGATACGCCAAAACCGTTCAGGTTTCTTGCAATGATAAGGATCGTATCGCCTTTTCTTATATCGTCAGAACATTCGATGACTTCGCTTCCATCTATTGTTTTCCCGCTGAGATGCCCTCCTTTTGATGAAATCCTGACGAGTTTTTTCCGGATCCCCGAATCGATGAGCGCCCGTGCGCCATCGATCATCAGGTCAAGCCTGAAAGCCATCTCCAGCATGTCAAATCTCAGAATCCCGAAGCGAAGACCATCCACTATTATTTCATCGGTCTTATCCTCGCCCGGGATTTTGTTCAGAAGAATGAGTTTTCCTGAAAGAGGACTTACGCCGAATGAATGTAAAACGAGTTCATTAATTATACTGAGTTCGTGCGGGGATGCGAAACGCACGTCCCCCGGCTGTGTGAGTTCTATGCGTGCGCCTTTTTCATGGCATATCCCGCATTCTTCGTCAAGCAGCGGGACATTGCAATTATGGCACCAGAAAATGATGTTCTGTTCTATATCAAAATGTTTTGTTTCTTTCATTGGTTGATGGCGCTCTATGGGTTTAAATCGGTATAGCCATCATATAAAGATAACCTCAATGGGAAAAAGTTTCAATTCGTTTTGGTGATTATGCTTGGATACAATATTTTCAAATACGGGGTTATGGTCAATTATGGTTTCTTCTCTGCATCACACGTTCGTAATATTCACGACCCGCCCTTTCTTCAAGTCTAATCCAAGTTTTATCTTTAAAAATTAACCCTACGTATCTTGGTTTTAATTCCGGTCGACCCGCAGCTCTTACTAATAAACTGTCATCTATAGATTTTCTTTTGAAAATTCTTTCTGGTGGCCATAGAAAATTTCGTTCAAGGGTTTCATGCCAATGACTATCGGTGTTGTCTCCTGGGCAACCCCCTACATCTAATCTATTAATTGTAAAGTTTCCTATAAAGCAGCATTTTATTTGATTATCGATTATTATTCCTTCTTTACGAGCTTCTACATTATCCCCTCCTTGATATACCAAAACCATATCACCTACCTGTATATTAATATCCCTTACATTATCAAACCACCAAATATGTCTATCATTGCGCTGCTCAGCACTTGAGCATGGTCGCCCAACTACACGCTCTCTATACCAATTTGACGTTGCTATCCAATACTGAACCATATTTTTCACATCCTATACAAAAATAAAATTTGATATCACAACAATCAGGCTTCAAAATATCTACAATTTGAAGGAGGAGAGATTCTCCAAAACTCCCTATCTGAATATATCCATTCTTCTGGAATTTCATCCGCATCTTTGTGCGGGCAATCACCATAATTGCAAATCTCACAATCATGTTTTAGGACATCATCCTTTCTTATCATATTTTTAATCCTCTGTTTTGTTTCTATTTAACTTTTCCTAATAAAGACTTATTCGGCAAAATCTGGAAAACGTTGATTTTATTGTTCTGGATTGACTTTATTGCATCATTATTTAGCATAATGATAAATATAGAATCCTTTATTAAATTGAATATAGTCATAGAGTTATCTAAATACAATAAATAAATTGGAATATCTATTTTTATCCTTACTCATTTCAAAAATACGGATTATATCAACGGTCAATTATTGTATATGTGCCAAGATGGGAGCGCCCCCGCCTCCGGGCGCGCCGCCGAGCTTCGGCAAAAAGCCGAATCCTGCGGGACCATATTTTCATTTGTCCCTCTCTTCATCCCCGGTAAACCTTCCCCTCATCACCATCGACAGTAAGCTGTTCCCCATCCTTCAAATTCTTCATCACTCCCGGCACATTGACCACAGCCGCGATCCCGTATTCCCTTGCAACGATAGCCCCGTGGGAGAGATATCCGCCCACTTCCATAACAAGAGCGTTCGCCCTCAAGAACAAAGGCGTCCATCCCGGGTCTGTGGACGGAGCGACCAGAACATCGCCTGCCTGGAGCCGGTTATTTTCCCGGGGATGGCTGATCAACCGCGCCCTGCCGGAAGCCCTTCCCGCTGCAACGCCTATTCCCCCCAGCACCTTACCATGTGCGTTCAGCGCCTGTGTCTTTGGCAGGGGTGCTTCATCAATAATAACATCAGGAGGATCAAGCTCAGATAATTCTTCTCTCCTTTCTCTCAAGTCAGGCGCCGCCCGACATCCACCCAGCGCCCCATGCACACTCAGTGTACAGCAACGTAGTGATCGAACCTAAAACTGATGAAAAATATATATGCGATGTTTATTCCCTGGAACAAAAGATAAAATATTAAATCAGGAGATTCATTATGAAAAATATGATAAATGTATCAAAAAGGAACTTAATCATTATTGCACTGCTGGCAGTTTTTGCAGTAATCGTACTGGCATGGCTTGCCCCCCTGCAACGAACAGCAGGAGCACATATCGTTAGCAATGTCTATATTTCACAGGGAGGAGCAGAAAATAACTCAGGACTGGAAAGTGTAAAAGTGCATGGAACATTCTGGAATGAAGGGGATACGATCGCCAAAAATCTGAGCGCCACAGTAATATTTACAGACATTGCACATAATAAAGTTGTCAGGAAAAATGTCATCATGGGAGGCGACTTACTTTCGAACAAAGGGGTTGTAATGGAATTTGATTCGGAATATGTCAGGGAGAGGACAATACCGAAAACCGTAGTGAACGTAACTATCCAGTTCGATTGGATTGAAAACGGGCAAATAAAAACAACAAAAACAATAATATCGAGCGATATATCTGATTCATCGGAAAACGGGAATAATAATACTGGCAAATTTTTTTACGGCAATGCCACTGTTGAGAGTATTGAAATGATGGTTCTTGAATCATTTCCCGTCCAGATAAAAGTCAAAGCCATAGGCTATCTGCCTGATGGCTGCACAAAAATAGGCGAAATCACAAAAGAAAAAAAGGATAACACTTTTTTAGTTCACATTAAAACAGTCCGACCTGCGGCTGCATTTTGCACCGAGGCTATTGTGCCCTTCCAGGAAGTTATCCCACTTGATGTTTATGGACTGAAAGCGGGAAATTACACAGTGGATGTCAATGGTGTAAATGGAACATTTAAATTAGAGACAGATAATACTATAAAGGGTTAAAATCATGAGCAGAATAACCGAATTTTTACGGAATCCTGTAACATACGGTATTTTAGGTCTCATGCTGGTAGCAGTTCCAATGCTTTTCTTCTTTTTTGCAGGTTTGCCTTACACGGGAGGTGGGGAGACTCAATACGCAAATGGCAGCAAAACTGTTTTTACAGGAACAGTATGGATGGGGGCTTTTAATCCGGTTTTTCTTATCTTTATTTTTGGAGCCGCCGTAGCTGCATGGGGATGTTATCGCAATACGTTAATGGCATGTACCGGAAGCCTTTTTGTTCTGGCTTTATCGATTCTTGCAATGTTCAGCATCGGGATTCTCTTATTGCCGGGTGCGATATTTCTTCTTACGGGCGCTGTATTCAGGACGATCAAAACAGGGAAAACAGTTGGAGAAAAATAAATTAATTCGCAGCTGCAGTGTTCCATTCAAACACTATTGCGATAACAAACGATTCAACAACAGCGATGGTTGGTCGGAAAATTAATTCCAGACCTATCAAATGGCAGGCTGGAACCAGGGATAGCTTGCCAGATCCTTTCATCAAATGATATGGCGAAAGACGGATCGTTCTTTCCCCAGAGAACTAATGTTGGAACCCTGATCTAAACTTGGCTTACCCTTCCCTTTTCCCATGCAAAAGCATATCAACTGCATCTTCCATTGATCCGGCCAAAGTTATCTTGCCCCCGTTAACGAAGAATATTTCATCGGCGTTCTTGATCGTATTCAGGCGATGAGCGATGATCACTTTTGTCGTTTTCGGCGGCAAACTGTCCAATATTTCAGTAAGAAGCTGTTCAGTAACAGTATCAATATTAGCTGTGGCTTCATCCAGGATCAAGATCTCCGGCTCACGCAAAACTGCCCGCATAAAAGCGATCAATTGCTTTTGCCCAAGGCTGATTCCCTCGCCACTTGTGGCAATATGCGTATCAAGCCCCTTATCAAAACTGGCAAGCAATTTTTCATAATCAGCCTTTTTCAGGATTTCGGCCAATTGTTCGCTGGAATGATCGCGATACTTTTCATTTCCATAAAGAATATTTTCCTGTACCGTACCAGTGAACAAGAACGGCTCCTGCAAAATAAAACCTATCTTTTGCACTCTTTCACCAGGCTCATAAGAACGGATATCTCAAGCACGTTCAGGATGCGCCTGTATGAAGCTGTAGCCTGAGCAATGAGCGTACTCATGAAGCCAAGGATGATAATGGGGAAAATAAGGATCAAGAGATAATTATTAAAAGCGGTGAATTCTCCCAGAGTTAATGTACCGCCGATCACAAAGCGCCCGCCAAGCACTAAGATTATCAATGTCGCAATATTAGTGGCAAAACCAATGAGGGGAATAAGACTGGCAAAAAGACGCAAAATCGAAAAGCCGATCTCTTTTGCCCGCGTATTGGCGGCTAAGAATTTCTCGTATTCAGATTGCTGGGAGTTCAATATCCGGATCAGGGCAGAACCCAGAATACTTTCATTGATCACCTTATTCAGCCAATCGATCGTTTCCTGGGATTTTTTGAATAATTTTTGCACTTTCGAAAACACAATATAAAAAATTGCTGCGATTATCGGCATAATCACAAGAACAGCCAGAGCAAGCTTCCAATTTATAGTGATCAAAAGTATACTCGCGCCAACAATAAGAAAAGCGGAAGAAATTATCGCGGTGATCGCTATAGAAACAAAAGTCTTCACGGCATCTACGTCCGATGTCAGATTCGTCAAAAGTTTTCCGGGAGTAACACGCTCGATATACATATAATCCTGAGCGGAAATTTTGGCAGATATTTTTTTGCGAAGATCCCTGGCCACGCGCTCTGAAGAATAGGTCTGCACGACATATTGCAGGTACGTTAATATAAAAATCCCTATTGCTACGGCGAAGAACTCAAGAACTACATTTCGAAGCGAAAAATTCCCCTGGGAATAAGTATCAATTGCACTCGCGATAATTTTCGGCACCAATAAATTCAAGCCGTTAGCTAATACTGTCAGCACAACAAGGAGAGTGATCCAGAGTGCATAAGGCTTCAAAAGCCCCAGTAAATTCGCATTTGCGCTTTTAGTTGTTGTATTTTCTTTTTCGCTCATTTTTTTTAACGGGATGTTTTTTCATTCTTATACTTCATAAAAATCTCCTATTGTTCAAACCGCAGGGCATCCACCGGGTTCATCTTTGCTGCCGATCTTGCAGGCGCGACGCCTGAGAGTACGCCCACAAATACAGAAAATACAAGTGCAAAGACCAGGAGTTGGGGTGTGACAACAGCGCTCAGACCTACAACAGATATTAATACCGATATCAGTATGCCACAAATTATCCCGATTACCCCGCCAACAAATCCGAATAATCCGGACTCCATAATGAAAACTTTCATTACTTCATTATCTGTAGCTCCAAGTGCCTTGAGTAATCCTATCTGTCTCGTGCGTTCCATGACTGACATGAAC
>CABMHZ010000196.1 GCA_902386115.1 uncultured archaeon
CAAGGGTAAGGGTTTCCTGCCCATCCTGGTCATCCAGAATAATCTTTATACCATTGCGGGATTTTATCATTTTCTTATAATTATTTCCAGCCCCGTCCATTGATTCGGGAGGGGAATCCACCCCGTTCCACAGTGAACCTATCACAAAAGGTCGCCGCATGTCGCCTCCTTCGAATAAAACCAGTACCTCAACATCAACATCCGGGACAAACCAGCTTCCTTTATTATTTCCTGCCATCATCGTGGCAAGCCTTGCCCAAGCTTCATAAGAGCTGCCGCCGGTATCCGGCACCCAGGGAAGCTTTATTTTGATCCTTCCCTGCCCGTCCGGATCCTTAATATCAATAACAACCGCTGTATGTACACCATAAAACCTGCCTCCAAAACCTCCTGGCAGTCTCTCATCAATTTCATTATCAATCGTTTGCTGTTGGCTCATATTTTACCTCGTTGAACTTACGGGATCCATGGGCGTTCTACCTGGAAATGTGTCTGGCAGCCGTTTTTCAGGTCAAAAGTATGGCTCACCTGTACAACATAATATTCCCCGTCAAAAAGCTCTCCAAGCCCTTTTAACTCAAGATGGGCGCCGACGCGTATCCTGCCATCGCAAACTGCTGTCCCGTATCCAGTGACGAACCGCCTTGCAGTGCGGCAGAAATATGATTCCGAAAGCTGGCGGGCTTCATCTGTTGTGGATGGTGCAAGGTGTGATACCTGCTCAGCCCTTTTCCCAAAAGCATTCTGGAGAATACCTGGTCCGCTTCGTTTACCATTCAATTCACTCGCTATACAAGATTCGGATGCCTCGGATTTTATTCCTGATTTTGATGAAACATCCCATCCTGTAACAGACAAACCTGTGCGCTGTCCTGCAAGGTCTGCTGTTACTGAGAACTCTAAAAGTCCTGTCTGGTAAGTGAGAGCAATATTTGTACTTCTTCTGCTGCTTCTTTTTTTTACATGAAGATAGTATCTTCTACCCATATTTCCGCATTAACTGCGCGGGCACGCTCGCGGATGAAAGCAAGATCGCTCTGGTTCACCTGGGCAAGCACCTTATGTGTTGCCCCGTCGATATCAATATCAGGCGTAAGATTATGCCCTGAGGCTATTTGACGCATCACATCTGAATCGCTCATATTATCAAATGTTCTTGTTCTTCTCGTCATTCTCATGTCCGAAAGCCTGTCTTCTGCAAGAATCACGATATCAGGGGTTCCGAATTTTGAATAATGAGCTTCAATAGCTGAAATCCTGCCCTTGAAAACCCGTGCTTTTGCATCCCCTTCACCTATGGTTATGGCGATGGTCTTTCCAAAGTCAAGTATTTTCCTGTCAAAGTAAAGATACCCGCTGCCTCCCCAGTTCCCGAATGTGGCTTCACACCAGTACATGCCTTCTGTTGTTTCTTCAACATGAAAAGCCGTAATATTTCCTTTTAATTCGGCATTTTCAACTTCATCAATACTTATTAAAGGTCTGGCTTCAGAAAAACCGCTTGTGTCACCCATTCCAACCTCAATGTGCCCTGAGTCGTGATATGCGCGAATCCCTGTTCCTGATGATATTGATAATATCATCCGGAGTCAAACCTGAGGTTTGCGGCGCTTCATCCTGTGATGTCTCGTTCTTCTGGGACGTTATTTCGAATTCATTTATTATTACGCTCATTTTTTCAACCTCTTTTTATTGGCTTTATTAAGATCAAACATAGTCCCCGGCGGGATAAAACGCGGATTTTCAATTCCCAATGCCATTGCCACCGGTTTCCAGTCCGGAATACCATTTTTTGAGGCTATCTTCTGCATATCTTCGCCTTTTTTTGCCTGATGCAGCGGCGAAGTACCCGGTTTATCACCGGGAGGCGAGAACTGGAACTGGACATCCTGGCTTCCGATACTCAATGCAATGCTGGCGCGAAGCGGTTTTCCATCTTCTGAGAAAAATTCCAGGTTCTCGTTAATGGACTCGATCACACCATCGAACATGAAAGAGCCCCAGATGAATCGGACACCGGGAGGGACATATTGTTCTCCTTTGCTATTCTTTACCGGCTTTTTTGGCTTCATGAAATAAACTATTTCATTTGTCAGAAGCCGCACATCATCTTTTTTTTTTTGGAATCTGTAACCGGAACAGTTACATCGAACCAAAGGTCAAGTGAAAGCTTGGTAGTTCCTTTTCCCACAAACTGTTTTGAAGATTTGCCGCTTTTATCCCCTCCAGAGAGTTGATTTGAATAAGTCAACTTCAGGGTTTGTGGATTGAATTGGACATCTATGCCCTTTCCAACCATTTCCGGGGGATCCGGGGGATTTTTGTCATCCCATTCTATTTCTATCAGTTTTGCTTTTTCTAATTTTACTTCTGTTCCATTCATAAATGATTCTCATTTATCCGGGCGCATGATATTGAGCGATTGGTATGCTATGGTCATTTCTTCTATTGCGACCATACCTTCTTTTGCATTGAGTGAAGGGGCTTTCAATTTCACAGGAAGGCATCCTTTGAGGACAAAAGCTGCCTGCTCTTTGTTGTCTGAAGACAGCATAATGACTTTACCTGAAGCATAATAACCAGATTTATCTCTCTGCCTGACCTTATCGAACCAGTCCCACAGGTCAAAAGAATCTGTCATGCCGCGCTTCAGGGTAAGCTGCCCATAACTCACAGGACCTATCATGTGTATCGGGCCAGCATTATTCCCACCTTCTTTTATTGTTTTTATTTCCATTGACATCTCAAGACCGTCGCATTCTGAAAAAGCCGCCTGGCATATGACGCTATTGTCATTTTCCAGTGAGAGAAGTATCTCAAAATTAAATGATGTGAACGGGAGATTTACCGGTTTTTTTTCATCTGCCATGTTCAGACCTCTTTTATCATGAGTCCATAATTTCCTGTCTGTACAAGTCTCACTGTGATAAATGTCATTGGTAGCGAGGGCGCGACCTGAAGCTCGATAATGAACCTGCCAACTTCAATGCTCTGGATAGTGTTTATTGAACTATCTGCAACGACCCTGAAGGATTCTTCGGGAGTTCTTCCTGCAAATGCACCGCGCATGAACATATTTCCAAGAAGCATCTCAAACCTGTGGCGGACAAGTCTCCGGAAATGCCCGTCATTGGGCTGGAAAGTGTATATTGCGCCTTCACGAAGTGCAAGCCTGCGAAGCAGAATAAGAAGGCGGCGCACATTTATGAGTGAAAGCCTGGGGTCTTTGCTCAATGTTGAAGCGATCATTATCAGGAAACCGCGCGGCTCCTGCCTGATAAGATTTATCCCGGCAGGATAAAGCCGTTCCCATCCACCGGTATCAATCGCAGGTTTCAGGGAAACTGCGCCCTGGATCGATACATTTGCAGGTGCAAGCCAGGCAGAAACCGACGCTATCTTCCCGCATACTGCGCCGTCTGGCGGAAGTAGATTGATGGAATCCGGATTATTTTTCCCCTGTATCCCTGAATAAAACCAGGGATGGTAAATTGCGCCAAAACTTGTGATGTTTTCCTCTCCCGGACAGTTTTCAAGTACAGATTTATATGATAGGGCATCTGATTCAAGAAAATGAATCGGTAGCGCCAGCACGGCAAACATATCGCCTCGCGCGCAGCAGAATTGGAGAAGCCCGCGATGAATCTGGAGAAGATTTTTAAGAACTTCATCCCTGTCATTATCGTTTTTCAAAGGGTTTTTCATCACGACCGGTGAAACCCGTGTAGTTTCGCTATTTACGGTGTTTGACCATGCACTGTATCCTGCCTCTCCCTCTGCCAAGACCCTGTAATAATATAGCCTGCTGTCGTTTCTTCGCAAAATGAACGTTGTCTCATTGCCACTATAAATATCTATTGCCGAAATAAACTCGGGGTCTTTTGATTCCTGGAGTACGTAACTTTCCCCTCCTTCTACTGCATTCCATTTGATCAGAATGGGGTTATCTTTTTCAAGGACAGGCGGAAGGATCAGCCTGACCTGGCAGCAGGTGAAATCAGGCAGGGGCTTTATGATGTGAACCGTGTTAGACCATGCGCTTATTCTGTTTCCACAGGCAGCGCGCACACGGAAATATACCGGGTCAGGGCAACCATTGTCCGGAACAAGAGATATGGTCTCTTCCCGGTCTGTTGTTATATGATCCTGCTGTCTTCTTACGGTTTCAAAAGCAGCGTCATTACTTTCCTGGAATGTATATGATTCAGCTCCGACCACCCTTGACCAGTTGAGAGGATAAGTATTTTTATCCTCGGAGAGAACCGGTTCTTCAAGTTCCGGCGGTGAAAGCAGGTCGACCGCCGGGACCGGCTCTTCCGTGCCCCATCCGGGAAGTACTGCATCAGGAACAGCTACAATCGTTATTTCTTCAACAGGCAGGAGGCTGTGTATCCCTTTTAGCGGCTTACCGGGAGTTCCCTGGTAATATTTGAAATTAGCCTCATTAAGAACCGAGGCGCTGGTTGTTCCTGACAGGTCCTGGTCTATGAAAAGTCCCGATGTAAATTTTGAAAGTCCATTACGCTCCAGATCGGTTTCATTTTTCGGAGACTTAATTGCACTGGTCAATATATCCTTATCAAAAAAATCTGGCATCCCGATAGGAAGGCATAATTTAGGGATTTTTTCAGTCGGGATTTTTTCAAAAGGAGATGCAAAAGGAAAACGGGGAAAACTTGTTTCAGTCTCAAGGGCTGTACGATCCGGAGTTGAAAACAGGGCGCTGTCTGTCGGAAGTTTTCCGATGAAACGGGGCTGGGATGGCATGAACGAAAGGTTTTCCATTCGTCCGATGCGCTCATTTCCATGATACGCTATAAGTTCAAAACTCAGTATATTTACCGTAAGTTTATTGAGAGAACTTTGCGACCAGTTCTTAAATAGGGGTTTTTGGCTTTTTTTCTGGCAGAGAGCATATTTACCTTTTAATACCACCATCTGGGAACTCTCGTCCACCATTTCCACACCTGATACTGTCAGAAAAATACTATTCTTCTGGTCAATATCAATTCGAAGCAGGCTTCCCATATCCGGAATTTCGGTTTGCGGAATGCTGAGTTCAATTCTGTAAAAAGGTGTATTATCGTCAGGACATGTAAATTTACAGGAATGAGGATTTTTTACGTCATCTGAAAGGTTGAGGAAAACCTCCGCCTTTCTGTAATTTATTATTGACGGACATTCAGTGAACCAGTATCCCTGGCTTCCTTTTGAACGGAAAAAAGTGTTCTTGGGATCTGTTGAATCTTTTTCCACAGATTCAACGAAAAAGAAAAGGAGCTTATTTCCCGTTTCAAGTCTCAGGAGGTCGCCTGCTGAAACTTCGGAATATATTTCTAATGTATAAGTATTATTCTTAAATACGAAACTTTTCACAGTTACAGGTCTTGCCTCAAGCACGGCTCCCGCCATCATGTCATCAGACCAGCTTCCTTCTGAGCGTGCGTGAACTTGCGCCTGCAATATTTTATCATCATAGACAACTGCAAGTCCGGGTATAAAAAAATGATTGTGTTTTGCAACTGAACCATTAGCTACCCGGACCACCCAGCATCTCCTGCCGCCGTTTATGAAAAAAGATTCAACTGCCCCGGAAAGAAGTGCACATTGCATTTTTCCGAGGGATTCATCAAGGGCGAGCGGCAGGTCATCTCCGAAGATGTCCCTGAACCCAGCCATGTCTTCAACGGGAACAGGTACATTAAGAGGACCGGATGAAGCAAAACCGACAAAGGCTGCTATGTCCATCCTGGGAAGTGTCTCTTCCGGAATATTGGGTTCTGTTTTGAACCTGATGCCTGGAAGCTTTGCTGCCATATCGTATTATTCCACTTCTATCCTCTCGCAGGCAAGAACAAGTTCTTCTATTGCAAGTTCCGTACCCTTGCCTGACAGTGCAGGACCGGTGTATTTTATCGGACGGGCATTCAAAAGTTTCCATTTCTGGGCTTCAGCTATCCTGTCTTCGCTCTGGAGGGTAATAGTGACAGGACGCAGGGCGTCCTGTTTACCATTTCTCACATCATTGATCCAGAGATACATGTCAAGTGAACCTATCACTCCTCTCTTTAATGTCACATCAGGGACTTTATATCTGGTGGTTATTTTGTCCACAGCATTGTCTTTTTTGTTTCCTGCCCTGTATTCTGCCACGGTTATTTCC
>CABMHZ010000197.1 GCA_902386115.1 uncultured archaeon
ACGCGCCCTCCCGAGGCGCGACTCGGGAGGCTCGTGACTCTGGGCGCTTTTATCTGCGGTTCCAAAAAAACGTCTAATTTCCTTCATCAGGTTCATCGTCTTTATAGCTTGTATCTCCAACCATTGCAGCGCTTATGGAATCAATCCCGTCCAACCATTCCGCGACAAGTCCTTCAGGAATATCCTCAAGGTCTTTATCCTTCAATTTCTTTCCTGCAAGGATATTTGCTCCTATTTCTGCAATATTTCCCATTGCAGCCCCCATATTATCCTCTTTTTCCGCCTTCAAGGCACCCTTAATCAATTTGCCGAATGCACCTGTTTTTTCAAATGCTTTCTCAATATAGCATTCGCAAGATGCAAAAACCCCCATCAGGGAGAGTTGCGTAGATTCAAGCATTATGTCGATATCTTCAGTTACAGGTTCGATCTTTTTAAGTACTATCTCCTTTACACCTGCAATATGTCCCAGGGCATCTTCCTGGGATAATAAATTCTTATCATATTTCGCAATTATCTTAAGGCATGCAAGAACGACGTCATCTTCCATATAAACAAAAACCGCTCCTTTCTCCTCGTCATCGATCTTAAAACCGCTTTCCTTGACTTTATTTATCCAGTTTTGCCATCGTTCTTCTGTATAGAACGGGATTACAAATTTTAATTCAGGCATAATTTTCACCATTGTTACTGTTTGAATATTAATTTTTGGTCGATAGCTTATGTTAAACCTGCTAATTTCCTTACTCTGTTTATAGTTAAAGTTAATATGATTTCCAAAGCAACCAGCAGGCAACGATTTTATTGGAAACATTTAATAACCTTGAAGTGGTTGTTATAGTTGAGGTACAACCATGACAACCACGTTTGATGACTTCCTAATACATGAAAAGGTTAACGGTATGGCAGCCAGCACGCTCAAAACAGAAATGTCTTTGATTCGCCAGGTGAATGCCTACAAACCGCTGGATGCGAAATGGACAAAGAGTGATATCAATGATTTTATTCTCTCACTGGATAAGAAAAAGTGGACGATTGAAAAATATAAACAAATCCTAAAAAAGTTTTTTGCATGGAGAGGGAAGCCGGAATTAATCGACCAGTTGAAATTTAAACCCGTAAAAACAGCAATACGCAGGGAAGATATACTTACAGTTGACGAGATAAACAAACTCATAGAGAACACACCGAGCACGTTATACAAGGCTCTTATAGCATTTCTCTTTGAATCCGGGGCGCGTGTTAGTGAAGCCCTTGCAGTCAAGGTAAAAGACATTCAGGAAACAGATAAAGGAATTGTTATAAGCATACCACAGACAAAGACCGGGAACGATTACCGGCGCGGTCTTTTTATCTATTCATCTCAATTCATACGGAATCATCTTGTTTATTGTGCGCTCAAAAATGATGATTATCTATTCACACATCAAAGCGGGGCGCGACATATAACAAATGTTTCAGTTTTCAATATGCTAAAAAGGATAGCAAAAGATGCAGGAATAACGAAACCAATATCAGCGCATAAGTTTAGGCACGCACAGGCTACCGACATGGTTTTAAGAGGATATCAGGAAATGATTATCCGTAAAAAGCTGGGTTGGACGGATGACAGCAAGATGATCGCGCGTTATCAGCATATTGTTGACGATGATGTTATTAATGCAACCCTGGAAAAGGCAGGATCGGAAATACCAAAGCAACCCATAACCAATTTAAACACAGCGGAACCTTTGAAATTAGCGGATGCTGCGAGCATGTTTGTAAAGATGAATGAAGAAAATGCAGCACTAAAAGAAAAAGCCGAGAAGCAGGATAAGACTATTGAAGAAATGCAGCGGCAAATGGAATTTATCACTGCTACACTTAATGCTAAAAAGAGCTAAATGTTTACTATAAGCGATATGTTTTTTCATCTTTTTTTTCAATTTTGAGTATGTTGATCGCTCTGTTGCTCCAATCTATATCGTATACAATCCTGTATTTTGATATTCTTAAGCGGTAGGTATCCTGTTCACCTGAAACCTTTTTGGTGTCGTATTTCTTTACGGGCACCGGAGAATTCTTAAGGTCTATAAGTGCTTTCTTTACTTTTTTTACGATTCGCTTATCGAGATTCTTCAGAGCTTTTTTAGATGCATTGTTTAAAAATATTTCAAACATTCTATTCAGCCAACACGTCATCGAGTTTGAATTTTTTGCCGTGTTTCATTTCTTCGCGTATCCTGTGAATCTCTACCCTTTCCTCATCGCTAATCTCTTCTTCCGGAATAAGGGTACTTCTGATTAATTCTACTTCACTTCTCAGTGTTTTTATTTCCTTGTATAGAGTCTTTAAAGTTACTGGCATAAATACAGCCTCACATTACTCAACCAAAATTAAAATCGTAAGCACCGCATTCATCCCTCACCGTCAGAGCTTCTGCAATCCTATCCGTTGATATTGTCCCAGCCATTATACGTTTAACCACATTTTCGGCTTCTATTTTCATGTCCTGTTCATTTTTCTTATCCGGTTGCCTTATTTTGGGGATGTAGTCCTCATAGATCCGTTCAGCATCTTCGAGAGTATAACCCTCCCGCACTAAATTATTTATTATTTGTTTTCTGTGTAACTCCTGAGCTTCCTTATATTTCTCAGTTTTCACGATCTCAGTTGCTTTTAGTTTTTCAAAAACTATATTCTTTAGTTCAATTATACTACTGGCAGAATTGGAAGAATTCTTGTTGCCTACTTTCTTCGCCAGTTCTCGAACATTTAGTGGATTCTCTAAACCAACAAACGCCCCCGTCTCTCGCACTTTTTCTTTGAGTTGCTCTTTGTTTTCCGCCAGGTCATATAGACCATCCATTAGGATTAACTCACCAATACCCACTAGAGACGTTATACCGCGCTTTGTTTGTCCTTTGCTGAGTCCGGCTTCTACCCCACCATTTACGATATTTGTGTAACTTAGGGAACCGCCTTTCCTCACGACATCTTTGAGTTTAGAGTCTCTTTCCTCACCACTCATATCATCACCGCCCGAACCAAAAAGCGAACCTGCACCGAACCTGCCCTAAAAAAGTGTTGAAATGTGATGGGGTGTAATGGGTTAGACATAGTGATAAAATGAATAACAACCTTAAACCCTTTAAGACTATCGGCGCCAAAATCACCGAAAATGAAGCGGAAATTTTTAAAAAATTTTGCGCGGCAAGAGGTGAGAACGTCAGTTCCGTGCTTCGTCGCTTGATTCTCACGGATCTGGCTGTACACGGGCTCCTTCCAGAAGAAAGAAGAAAAGCCCTGGGGGTCCAGCCGTGAAATTCACGGAAAAATATATAGCATATTGCAAAAAAATAAAACATGAGCAGGAGTCTGACTTGCGAAAATGGGCAGCTCAAAAAACTAACCCATTGCTGAAGGAGCTAGCCTTGGAGGTATTGACTGCTGCGGGAGAAAAAAAGGAAAAAAAATAAAAGTAAGATAGCGGACTCCCATCCGCTGATCTCACAGGATTTCGCTATGTACTTCATTCCCCCCAACCAAAATAAACTTTTTGGTTCGCATCGCTGCGAACTATCGGAGAACAACCCAAGCGTGAGGGCACTATCATGTCTTGGATTACGTTTATCTTTTTTTGAAATTAGGTGCGGCGCCGTGTTTTTTCCTTCATTCCTCCAACTGCGCCGTGCCGCCGGAGGGAACTTCGGGGGAAAATGAGAGGGAGCAAAAATGAATACCTATGATACCGTTGTTCTTCTTCTCGGCGACAGTGGAAAAGATTCATGGTCCCGGTCTGAAATTCTCGATATACTTTCAAGCGAATTACGTATTGAGAAAAAAGATGCTAACAGTAGATTCACTAATGCGGAAAAGCGTTCCGATTTTTTTGAGAAGATTTCGGACACTCCTGCAAAATATAAATTCACGCGCAGCGGAAAAAGCCACTATGATACAATCAAGAGGTTGTATGCAGCCAATGATGGTTTCAGAAATAATCTGCGATTATTTTTAGATATGGACTTCGGGCCAAAGTGCTACTGGGACGACCTCCAGAACCTACAAAGCGAACTTCTGGTGGTAGATTATTTGCACCTACAGGAAGGCATGCCAGAAGTGGCAGAAAATCTGCTCAAAAGCCCGGGGGAGACCCTCGAATCTCTCAATAAGGCCCTCGCAAGCCTCGCAATTATTGCGGGTATTGATTTCGCTCCAAAAATAAGCATTATAAATGCCGGTGACGTTCTCCAAATAGAAGAAATTAAAACAAAGCATCTGGGCAGATTTCTCCACGTGGAGGGGAGGGTAGTCGTTCAGACTATGCCAAAATCCAAACTAATTCTTGGTGCATACCAGTGCCTGCGATGCGACCGCGTCATGACAATCCCGCAGTACGCGTACGGCGTGCGAACAGAGCCGTTTGAGTGCGAAAATGAAATATGCACAAGAAGAGGGCCGTTCAGGTTGCTCGATCCCCCGGACAGCGAATTCATAGACTATCAGGATATCGTCATCGTCGCCATGAAAGGCGAAGTCACTATTAAGATCCATCTCACTGAAAGTCTCTGCCAGCCTCCGTGGATCCGGGATGCGAAAGTGATCCGTGTCTGCGGCACGATGCTAAAGGTTGATACAATTTCAAAGCAGGGAACTAAAATGAACAGCTTTGATTGGGTTATAGAAGCTAATTCTATCGTGATGGCAGAGGATACCAACACGGAACCCCCGTCTGAAGATGAAATCCGGCTTTTTCAAGAGTGGGCAAAAAACCCAGATGAATTAAGAAGAATGATTGTTGATTCCATTGCTCCGAATGTGCACGGTCTGCGCCCCTGCAAGGATGCCTGCAGTCTATCCTTATTTTCAGATTGGCACTGGAAGGACGATCCAAGATCCATTGTGGAAAGGAGCAGCATCCATGTGTGCCTTTTCGGCGATCCGGGAACTGCAAAAAGCATGATTGCCAAGGATGTCGTGTATCTCGCGCCCAAAGGCAAATGGGGACAAATAATCAACATGAGCCGGGGGGGACTAACAACGGTGGCACTGCAAGAGAATGGCGAATGGCATATAAGGAGCGGGTTCTTCAGCCAGGGCGATCAGGGGATCACAGGTCTAGTGTCTTGTCAAGCGTCAATTAGCAACAAATAACCGAGATATCTCAATCTCATATGAACCAATTCATCCTTGACAGGACACTAGACGAAATCGACAAAATGAAAAATAAAGAGGATATTGTTTGTCTGGTAACGGTTTTGAATGACCAAATACAACTAGTATATCGATTCCAAATTAACATTACAATGATTCAATCTTGCCAGGCATCTCATCCATTTTGTATTTCCACTTGAAAATCACAGGCATTTTGTTGATATCATCAAGATATTG
>CABMHZ010000198.1 GCA_902386115.1 uncultured archaeon
CTCCGGCTAATACTAACTTTTCACATATTAACTTATCGGATATGCCAGAACTGTGACTGTATTTTTTTTACCTCGTCCAGCCGCTTCCTCACCTTTGTATCGGATGTGGATTGCCCCCTTAGCTGCGGTTCTTTCCCCATGAATACATCAAGAACAGAAGCTACGGACCGGGAAAGAAGTTCTGTGTTGTAACCCCCTTCAAGGACTGCTGCAAGCCTTCCGCCGCAGCTTTCCATTGCAACAGACCTTACAATGGAAGCAAGCACCGCAAACCCTTCACACGTCATGTTCATCCCTGCAAGACCGTCGTTGGCAGATGCATCAAATCCCGCCGAGACAAGAACCATGTCAGGCGCGAATTCAAGTGACGCGGGGAGCAATATTTCCTCAAACGCGGCTATGAATCCTGAATCATCCGTTCCCGCCGGCAGCGGAACGTTGATATTGAAACCCATCCCTTCCCCCTTCCCCACTTCATCCATCCATCCCGTCCCGGGATAATAAGGATACTGGTGCGTGGAGAAGTACAAAACCGAAGGATCATCATAGAATGCCTCCTGCGTTCCGTTTCCGTGATGCACATCCCAGTCAACGATCAGCACGCGCTTCATTCCTTTTTTCTGCGCATGGCGGGCTGCAATGGCTACGTTGTTGAAGATGCAGAATCCCATGCCCTTTCCCGGCAATGCATGGTGCCCGGGTGGGCGCACGAGTGCAAAAGAATTCTCGACTGTATCAAGCACTGCATCCACTGCCGTTATAGCGCCTCCTGCCGCAAGCATCGCAACATCGTATGAGTCTTTTGACAGGATGGTATCGGGGTCAAGCTGGAGTTCCATTTCTGAACTGAGTCTTACTTTTTCGATATAATCCCGATGATGGATATACTCCAGTTCCTTCGGCTCTGCTTTCCCGGGTTTTATCATTTCAAGCCTGTCAAGCATCCCCGTTTTTTTGAGATGGGATACTATCGAGATCAGCCTCTCCTTATTCTCAGGATGAAGACCAGTGTCGTGTTTGAGGTAATCCGAATGATATATTATTCCTGCGCTATTCCTTTTTGGTGGCAAGGTATGTAAAAAAAAGAATTTATTTAAGCGAGCTTTTTACCCGCGTTCGGTCCGTACGTGGCATCGTATATCTCTTTCACATGAAATACAACAGCCGCCTTTCCGGGCAGTTTCTTTGAATCAGCCATCTCTTTTGCGCTTGCGTATTTATCGCCCTTGCTTTCGATATCCACAGTCCCTTTTAACTGGTACGATTTCTTTACTTCACCGTCATAGACCACAAGAGCCAGATTAGGATTCGCTTCGAGGTTCTTTCTTGTCTTGTTAAAGAAGTTGTCCACGAACAACAGGGTTTCGTCATCAAGTATCTTCCACATTGTAACGAAAATGACATTGGGTTTTCCGTTCTTATCTGCCGTAGCTATGGGCAGGGGTTTTTGCTTTGCGACAATATCCTTTATTTCGGGAGGCATTTTTACCATATGATTATCACCTTTTTTCATTTAGGATGCTTTTGGGTATAAAGGTTTTGATTTAGCGTTTGAATCAATTTTTTGGGGTCATAAAGAAATTTAACCGCAGATAAAAGCGCCCAGAGTCACGAGCCTCCCGGGTCGCGCCTCGGGAGGGCGCGTCCACGTATGCCCGCAGGCATACGTGTTGTGTGGGAGTCGAGAACCCGCAGGGTTTCGGCATGATAAACGCAGATGGAAGACCACTTTTATTTCGAATGGTTCATATCTCGATACAATTATTGATCTGTGTAAGCGCCCGCGCATACACTCCCATCTTATTCAGATATGCCGCAAGTTTTACCGGACGGTTGCCGCCTGGATGGTACACGATGACAGCCTGCGGATTGCACTGTTTCACCATTCCGATAAGCCCGTTCACGTCCATGTGATCGCTGATGCTGATCGTGGGGATATTATGATCGCGCCTGCATGTCAGGAGAAACTTCTTTGAAGCCTTTATGGCAGGCAGATTGGCAAGTGATGCAATGCGGATACTACAATCCCCGTCAAGACCGCAAAGATCCCCTGCATTATCCATCAACCCCTGCGTAAGGGCAAGCGATGCAGGATCCATCCCTATCATTCCCGAATAACCGGATTCACGCAGGAGATGTACAGCCCTCTGGGCTTTCCCGAACGCATAGGCGCCAAAGGCAATGTCATCGTACTCTTTCACTGCTTCCCTGAATCCCCCGATATCATCCTGGAAATGGCAGTAGGGGTCGTCATAATCACCATAGTTTGCCTCTGTGACAAGAAGATCACATTCCGGCAGGTCTTTTGCATCCTTCACATCACCTGTCACGAGAATTCTTGTCCCGATCTCGTTCTCCCAGAAAAAAGCCGTTGAGCCGATAGTGTGGTGGGGGGGAAAAGTCCTGACATGGACATCTGCAATGTCGATCGTGTCACCGATCTTGAAGGTCCTCCCCGCATATTTCTTGCCATAAAGTATCTCAAGCGCCCGCGCGGTTTCCTGCGAGCATACCGCCTTTTCCGAGAGCATGGCGGATCTGCCGTGGTGGTCTGAATGGGCATGGGTTACAAGATAGGCATCAGTAGAATTGCGCAGGTTCGTGGTGTCAACTGCAAACGTGCGATTTTTTTCAGCGTTAAAAGTCAGCGAGACATGGGGTTTGAAACCTTTACCTGTCATGTACCTCACAGGCAGTACGCCCAGGTCATATAAAGGTTTCAATCATGCCTCTTATTTTAAAGCTGCATTAATATCCGCTTCCAGCGTCTTAGCATTTGTCACGCCAGTGTACCGCTTGAACACAGCGCCGTCCTTTTCAAGGATAAGTGTCGGCACTGCATGAATCGTGAACTTGGAAGCAAGTTCAAAATTAGTATCAACATCGATCTTCTTTATCTCTAACTTATCTCCGAATTTCTTTTTGATCTCTTCATTGATGGGGTCCTGCATCTTGCACGGACCGCACCATTCTGCAAAAAAATCCATCAATACGACTTTGGTCATTTCTTTTCTCTCCTCTTGCAGCAGATGCCACATGTCTTGCATTTCTCCTTCACTGGCATGTTTTTTTCTTTTTTTCCTTCTGACATGTATTAACCTGCTAGCATCATAATTACTTCTTCTGGCTTAAAATAGTTGCCTTATGTTGAAACAGATCAAGGAAAAATAACTAACCTTATATCAGACAACGACCAGACAAAAAGGACAATCTTTGCGGGTTTTTTGGGCAATTTGCGGCGGTGAAAATAATACACAGCAAAGTACGCGAAGAACGCAAAGCGTTCAGCTATGTTTCAAATATTTACACCGAAGTTCAGGTCGAAAAGCATTACTCGAGCGATTTTATGAACTCGTCAATAGGCATAGCCGTATAAGTTTCTGTCCTGATAGTGCCGCGGGAAGCCATTTCAATAACTGCTTTTGCGACGATCATTTCGTTATCCGCTTCAACGATGTTCAGGAAGTCAAAATTACCAAGAACAGCGTACTGCTCAATAACCTTTACGCCCATGGTCTTAAGCTCTTTATTGACTTCTTTTATCCTCGATGCATTCTTCTTAAGAGTCTTTCCACCCTCGTCTGTTAACTTGGATATTATTATATATTTACTCATACACGTACCCTCCAGTAATCTAATATGGAACTTTATTACTTAAAAAGTTTTTCATGCATGTCATTAAAATTTTCCCAGGATCAAAAAGCAAGATTTTTAAACGAGAGGTGCAATGTTTCGACCATGATAAGGGTTTCGGATATAATGGTGTATCTCAAGTGTCCCAGGATGTGTTATTTCATGAATAAGGGGAATGAACTGGTAAAAGAGCCAGGAGTGGACTACATCCAGAGATTGTTGTTGAAAGAACTGGCTTTGACCTATGGTTCAGCGCTGAAGGGAGAAGATACGCTTTCGGGCTTGAATAAAGAACTTGAGCGGTTATCATATGAATTCCCTGTCATATACCGGCTTGAGCTGGCTGGAGCCGGTGATGCCGCGCTTGCTGAGGCTGTATCATGCGTCCGTGCATGGCTTGGAGAAATAAGCCCCCATCTTTCAATCGAACATTATTCCCGAACCTGCGAGTTTGAGCCTGCTCTTCGCTCAGATAAGTTCGGATTGACAGGCAGCCCTGACAAACTAATAAAAATAGCTGATGAACTTGCCCCTTCAATAATAAAGACAGGCGCCATGCCTGAGAACGGCGTGTGGAAAAGCGACAGGGTGCAGTTGACCGCATACGCAATCCTCGTCGAAGAAATCTATAACAAAGTGGTAACGAGAGGGTTCGTGGAATATGCGCGGTGGGGAACAGTAAGGGAAGTGATCATAAAAAGGCATGAGCGCAGGAACGTCTTGCAGTTGAGGGACAGGGTCAGGAAGATCCATGATGGCTTCATGCCTGAGAAGCCGGGGGAAGCGCCCTGCCTGCACTGTGGGTTCACAGAACTATGCGAGGTTAAATCCACTCTTGCGTCAAGATTTTTTTGATAAAGGCTGGCATGCCACAAATCCAGGATTATTTTATTTGCCCGAAATTGAAACGGTCACACATACCTTTTTTTCATAGAGGCTGATGAGCAGAGGTTCAAGCAGATTCTTTTCAATTTACTCAGCAATGCTGTGAAATTCAGCAAACCTGAAGGAGGGACTATCACCAGAAAATATGGGGGAACAGGGCTCGGGCTTGCGATCACGAAGAAACTCGTGGAGCTTCACCATCGCAGGATGACGGCGAAGAGCAGGTACGGGGAAGGGAGCATGTTTACTTTTATTCTCCCTATCGAATCGAATAAAAATTGGGGATCAAAAAACTCGATATTCTTATGAGAATAAAGTTTTAAAGCTTCCTGCGGGCTCATTACAGCGGGAGTAACTATATATGGTCATGAATACTAATGATATATTGGGTAAATCATAATAATAATGTCATCAAATTGATAAATATGACAAAAATACTGGTGGTAGAAGATAATCCCCTGAATATGGAACTGGTGGTAGAGATACTTAAATCGAAGGGGTTTAACGTTAAAACCGCAGAAGATGGGGAAGAAGCCTTAAGAAAAACGGAAATTGAGGTCTATGACCTGATACTCATGGATATCGAGCTGCCGGGGATAGACGGGGTTGAAGTCACTAAAATAATCAGAGAAAAAAATAAATATGTTCCCATAATTGCGCTGACATCATATGCAATGAAAGGGGATAGGGAACGATTTCTTTCGGCTGGATTTGATGATTATATTTCAAAACCCCTGGATGTAACCGAATTTATATGTAAAGTAGAGAACTACTGTAAGGCAGCAGGATAATAAAAATCCGTGCTTTTCTGAACCGTATCATTAAAGGCTCTTCAGAACTTTCAGGATCTCAGATCCTTCTTCCACTGTCCGCGCTTCTGTTACGACCCGCCCTTTAAATCCTTCCAGCTTTTTTATTACTTTTTTCCAGTCGATAGTACCTTTTCCAAGCGAAAGATGTTCGTCACTTCTTCCCTTGTTGTCGTGAAGGTGTACGTGGATAACCCTGCTTAAGTCCTCAAGGAACTCATCAACCATGCCGTTGGTGTGGGCGTGTCCGATATCAAGCGTGAGACCCGCATTCTCACGCTCAAGCGACTCTATCATCCCCAGTATCTCACCAGGCTGTTTTCCAAGTATGAACTGCATATTGACCATATTCTCAACACCAATTCTTATGCCGCGCTCACATGCGAAATCGCATATCGCCTGCAACCCTTCGATGTTCTGCCTCCATGCCATTTCGGGAAGCTGCATTCCCAGGGGAGAAAGATGACCGGGATGGACAACTGCAAGTTCCACGAAATCCGAGGCTCTGTCAAGACACCGGGTCATCTGGCTTATGGTCTCCCTCCAGATGGGGTGGTTAAGGCTTCCAAGGTTGAGGTCCGAGAAAGGAAGATGGAGCGTGAGGACAAGGTTCGTGGTCTCGACAATGTCATGTATCCGGGATAATGTGGAATCGTTCAACTGCTGTTTACCTTCGCTTACCACTTCCCAGCCCGTGAAGCCGAGGTCTTCAAGGTCGTAAGCCCAGTCAAAAGGGTCGTTTACAAGGGCAAGGGATGAGAAACTGACTTCCATGTGGGGCTTATTTGCTCTCATCGTATAAGGATTATTTGCAAATTATGGATCTGCAATATTACAGAGTTTTGCATCGTCACTCCGGCAATGGTTTTGAAAAATGCCATATTTTCAATGCGGTGACGGAAAAGTTCATATCCTGAAAAACATAATATTCATGACCTTAAAATGTCAGGAGGCGAACAAGGTCATGTCCAATAAGGAGAAAAAGAAACCAAAGGAACCTAAACCAAAGAAATAATGTTTTGAGTTTATTTTTCTTTTTTTTATGATAGATTTTTTATTAACCTTGCTGAACTTTTTCTTCCCTCTGCCTTTACCGGCAAAATAAATGTAAACGTGCTCCCTTCCCCGAACTTGCTTTCCACCCAGATTTTTCCTCCATGCAACTCTACTAATTGCTTTGTGATCGCAAGCCCTAAACCGGTTCCGCCGTATTTTTTATTGATTCCCGGTTCAAGCTGCTCAAACTTTTTGAAAAGCTTACCAACGTTTTCTTCCCTTATCCCGATGCCTGTATCAATGACCGAGAATTTAGCCATATCCCCCTCTTTTTTTGTTGTCATGGTGACCGTCCCTCCTTCAGGTTTGCTGAATTTCACAGCATTGTTGAACAGATTGAAAAGAACCTGCTTAACTCTCTGTTTATCAGCTTCTATAAACTCAGCTTCCGGGTCAAATTCTGTTTTCAATTCAACATTGTGCTTGATTGCCTTTTCTTTCATGAGGGTGAAAGTCTCTTTGATGGTTTCGGGTACTGACATCTTTTCAAGCTCCAGCTCAATTTTTCCCGCCTCTATCTTCGAAAGATCAAGAATATCATTGATAAGAGCAAGAAGGAATTTTCCGCTTAAAGAAATATTCTCAACGAAATGTTGCTGTTCTTCATTCAAATTTCCCCCTATCTTCAACCTCATAATATCGGAAAAACCGATTATAGCATTCAGCGGCGTCCGCAGTTCATGGCTCATACTCGCCAGAAACTCGCTTTTTGCTTTGTTAGCAGCTTCAAGGCGTATGTTTTCATGTTGCAGTTCTTCCGTCTTTTTGCGCTCAGTGATGTCCCTTGCTGCTGCAAAAACACCCTGCACTTCTCCGGCTTCGTTTTTGTACACAGAAGCATTGTACAGAACATCAGTGACTTTACCCGATTTGTGACGAATTGCAAGCGGATAATCCCTGACTAACCCTTTTTCGAGCACCTTCTTATAACCAGCCCTGGCTTTATCGGGCTCGGTGAAATAATTTGAAAAATCCTTGCCGATCAGTTTTTCGCGGGAAAATCCAGTGACCTGCTCTGTTGCAATGTTTACATCGGTTATTTTTCCGTCAGGACTTATTGTAACAAGCGGGTCCAGGCTCACCTCTATCAGGTTTCTTGCGTATGACGCGGAGGCATATATCTTCTCTTGCGCTCTCCTGCGTTCTTCGCGTTCTTTCAAAACAACGATGCCAAATGTAAGTTCATCTGCAAGTGCAGTCAGTAACTTTGTCTCTTCTTCATCGAATGCATCCGATTCAGTGGCGTATATGCTCACTGCTCCGAAACTCTTGCCATCATTGATAAATGGGAATACCGCGCTTGAGCGATACCCGCGCTTGAGCGCTTCAGAACGCCACTGTGTAAAGTTTGGGTCGGTTAACATATTTCTGCAAAAAGAAGGTTTACCCGTTCGTATGGCTGTACCGGTAGGACCCTGACCGCGTTCGGTATCAGCCCATGTTATTTTTAGCGTTTCGATATACCCGTCCTCGACTCCCGCAAAAGTAATCGGGCGCACGGTCTTATTTTCGTCCTCCTCGGCAATACCTGCCCATGCCATGCGATAACCCCCAACATCCACGATTATCCTGCATATTTCCTGCAGCATCTGGAATTCATTTTCAGCATGCATTACAGCCTGCTCGCAATTGCTCAACGCTTTGAGTGCCCGGTTAGTTCTTCGCAGCGCATCCTTTGCGTGTCTGGTTTTATTCATTTCCTTCCCCTTAAGAGCTCTTTACGGTCGATTTTCGTTGAAACATCTGCTTGCGAAGACGTCCAATTTCATGTTTTTTCTCATGCCTCCCCGAATTCGATGACGCCTGATTCCAGAATATTGATCGAGCCAACCATGATTTGTAAAGCATGATTATTATACTCATAATGCTTATACGTTTCGGTATCATCCAAAAGAACCTGAAATTGAATTGACATAAACTATTCAATCGCTATCCGGATCATGAAAAATGATCTGTCTGATATTTTCGATATTACTTCTCAAAAATCCTGACACATCTTTAAGATAAGGTTCTGTTCCCGGAACAATAACAGCATGATTTTTTATCCAGGTGTTTATACAATTTTCAATAGTCTCCCTGCCGCCCTTCATCCGGTCCTTGTTCTCGTAAATATTATCGACTGCAAGATGCAGATAGTAGCATTTCAACTTGTTCCTATAATAGTCTCAGGATCGGAACTAGAAAATATAATTTACATTGACATAAATAAAACTTCTTATGTATTTTAGTAATATTAGGCGGCATGATAAACCGGGAACAAGTTCTGAAA
>CABMHZ010000199.1 GCA_902386115.1 uncultured archaeon
AACTGGGTTTATTACATCAGACCGGGATGTGACTGTTTTAATTTCTCAGGGGAGCGGTTCGTTGAGGATATCGGGATACTTGCAGGTAAAGACCCGGTGGCTCTTGATGCAGCTACAATAGACCTCATCAATGAACGGATGAAAATGAACGGCAGTTCAATATATAATGTCTGGGGCACTGACCCGTGGATACATATCGAAGCCGCTGAAAAAACAGGATGTGGCAGTCGGAAATATGTCTTGACGGGCAATCTTTTACCTCATCCAAAACATTAATAAACACAGGCGTCAGAGTATATACCGGAGCAAGGAACTGACTATCCTGACCATAATAAAGGGTCAGGATGTATAGATAAGGAAAAATCGAACAGATGCGAGGTAAAAATATGTCAAAACTTAATAAGAGAGGTCTTGAAAGAAAGGGAGAAAAAAAACAGAAGATCCTTGAATCAAAATTATTGGAAGAGCATCTTGTGGATTTAACAAATGTAAGGGGAGAAATGGTGGAATTGTCTGAGGAAGAAAGGTGAAAGTGAAAGTAAAGATCCTTTCCGGTGGAGTTAAAGAGGAGACTTTGGATGTTAACGAGGAAGCAACATATGAAGAACTGTTGAATTCGCTAAATATCAATCCAGAAATAGTTATCGTATTTCGAAGCGGAATCCCGGTGCCCCTGGATGAGAAACTTACCTGTGAAGATGTGGATATCCTGAGGGTTGTGACGGGAGGAAATCGATAACTATAAATGCTTATAACGACTCCATCTTTACGGAGACGGTAAACGAAGGGCACCGTTGATATAAATGAATAAAAAAATATCAGAAATCCATCAAAAACGACCTGTATTGATCAAGGGGGAAAAGAAAGAAATGCAAGAGCTTGAGAACTGGGTAATTGAAGAATTCTACGTTCCGTATCAAGCTTCTTAATCTTTTTTAGGAAATTATGGAAGTAGCGGGAATTTGCAGTATCTGCGGGCGCCCCGGAAAACTGTACACATGTATGCTGTGCGGGAGACCTGTATGCTCGCGATGCATTAATCCTGAGGGTGTCTGTATGATGTGCGCGCACGGCAGGAATTATTCGGCTTCAAGAACGTAAAAATACCTGGACGATATCGCATCGATTACAGATTTCAGGAGAAGCGGTTTTGCAGAATCCACATCTGCAGCGATGCCGAATACCCCAAGTGGAATGGAAATCGAAGCATTGGATGTTCCACCTGCCACATCACCCCAGTCCCCGAAGGCTTTTTTGAGGATATTTTTCATATTAAGTTCCATGTTCCTTGATTCTGCATAAACGTATATCTTTGTGGCATCCACCGCGAATACAAGGGCGGTAGATACTCCTTCAATATCCAGCATATATTTGCAGACCTTCGGGATGGTAGTCGTGTCTTTAACAAAACCAACAGTGGTGAACAGGGAAGCTCCTTTTATTATCTTATTGCCGATAGCCCGCGAAAGATCTTCGAATGTCTCAAGCTTTGCTGAAGGATGTTCAAGGCTGTTGAGCATTTCCATATCAATGTACCTGTGGATATACCAGTAAGCCTCTATATCCTCAAGAGTGAATTTTGTTAACAGTGCCCTGGTTTTTTCCCTGATGGCGAACAACAGTAGTGTCGCCAGCCGCTTATCTATCGCCACCCGAAGGGTCTTTAAATAATCTATCATTATGGCGGATGTGGTATCTGTTGTTCGGATATCCTGATATTCGCAGCGTATTTTTTCCGTATTGCCAAGAGTGTGACCGATAACTATGGTGGGAGTTAATTTTTCACCTGTCAGCTCTGTTGGCAAAAGGTCAACTAAAGCCGTGACTTTATGCGATTGCGAAATAACCGGAATATTAGTAACGTCATCCCCGATAATATTGATAAGAGTCTTGTTCTGGATAGCCCCCGTAAAATATATTGTGGCATCCATGCTGTAATGTTCTGCGATCCGCTTAAGTGCAAGCGAGCTTGCGATCGAATCTGAATCCGGGTTGTTCCTGGTGTAGATTATGATCGTCTCCCCCTGCTGCGACACCAGCTTCTTAAAATTTCTCTGTTTCCAGAAATTCAATCTTCTTAGCATCGGAGCTATAATAATCATTCTTTCTGGATATATGTTTTGCCAGTTGATTCTTTCGGGGGCTTGCTCTTTTTAAGGAGCCATGATTTCCTGCCGTAATAACCCAGGGGATGCGATATCCTTTCGCACAGTGCTTCTTTGCCGTAACAGTTGCCATAAGTGACCATTGTGTCGCACGATGGTGATTTATAGACCGTTCCTGTGGCTCCGTGGATGTGCAATACCTGGTACCGCGTGCGTTCCTCATCGAAATCAGGCGAAACGCGGAACAATCCGATGATCCCTTCGACGTTCATTCCGATATTAAGCAGGAAAGATGTAAGGGCAAACCTCATTGAATGGGAAAGGTTCACTCCCGACTGTGCGCCGGATAGGGCATGCGCCATGCACGGCGGGAAACAGTCAGGCATTATTTCACCTGACATCTCGATGCTGAACTCGGATTTACGCGCACTGAGCGCATCGCGAATCTCCCTGAGCTGTTCTTCAAGAGCAGCGCAGATTTCAGGAGGCACATCAAGTGGCATGCCTGATTCGATGCGCTTCCTGATGGCTTCTTCTAATATACGTGAAAATTTTTCTCTGGAGAGATGCACCCATCCATGATTCATTTTCCTGTTTATCAGCTTCCATTGGGGGTCATGAAAAACGCTAGCATGCCGGATGTAATCTGTGAAATGAATAACAAATTCTCTTTCCCTGATTTCATTCATGATTTTGAACTCTTCTGCAAATTCTTTAAGCTCTTTTTCAGGAAGATTCCTGAGCGCTTCATATGAAGATTCTGCCTCAGCATGCGCATACTTTTTTATCAGATAGCCGTCATTGATGCACGAGACAAGTATCCTGGCGACAGGATAGGACAGCAATTCCTTTTCAGCGCCTGTCCTGTCCGTGCATACCGGTCTGTTTATCCCTTCCCCGATCGCGGAAAGAACGCGCTCTTTTCCCCGCTCCCTCACCTGTGCGAATGCCCTGTCAAAGAAAAGTTCATCGAGCTTGAAATCCAGGGATTCGACATATTTTAAAGCGCTGCTGACATAAGGAAATTGAGCGAACCCGAAAACATCCATGTGTTTATCCTGATATACAATGTATTACCTTTAATACTGGGTTATGGTCGATTGCAGTTACGTTTATACCACTTTTAATATTTTCTTATATTTAGTCATTTAGAACGTTTATGTTTTAGTTAACGAAGCGATTGATATCATTAACCCAGGCTTCGTTTTTTAGCAAAGTAGAGGAGTCTCTGATGAGCAAACATTTTTTTCCACTATAATATTTATTAGCCAATAACTCAAGGGGGATGTGTGCATTGTTTTCTAATTCTTTTAGAATTTCGGAGTCATGAGGGCATTTGATTGCCGCTATTTTTTTCACGACCATTTTTTCTAAATTGCTCGGAACGGTTAAGAGCCTTACTTTAAGGAGTCCTTTACTTCTTGGATGTTTCAAGATAAACAAATCGTCATTACATTCAATGTTAGGAAAATGTACCATAAATTTAGACTTATCTTTTAAAAGGGATTGTAATGCTTTATGGAGATTCTGATTTAATGTTTCATATGGAACGCCATCATCGTCACGAATCATATTTATATACAAGTCATCATCATATTTACCCAATGTTTCAACAACAATTCTCCTTAATTCTTTTTCAATATTAGGTTTACCACGATCACCGTATATTATCAAAGAATATCGGGTTCTTATGAATTTACAGTTTGTTCCCAGCATCTCTTGAAGTTTGTCAAAATTGTGGTCGTATATAGTATGCTTACGGCCATTAAAACGTTCTTTCATGATTTCGTCAATAAAGCAGGCATCATTTTTCCCCTCACAAATTAGGACATTCATTATTAATAGCCCCTTAAATCCGTTTCGATCGATTCAATTTCTTCCTTAGCTTCCTTCCCCGATAGAATTTCTCTCTCAATATACCCTTCTGATAATCTGCGTAGCCGTATAATCTTTACAGAGTCTAATTTATCAGACTTGTCGGCTTTTTCTAAGATTCGAGTCAACAATTCCAAACTGTGAGTAGAGATAAAAAATTGGGAGTCAATGGAATTTAATATGATTTCTCGTGCTAAAATATCTAAATAACCAGGATGCATAGAAACCTCAGGCTCTTCAAACAAGACCACCCCATTTCTAATCATAGGTGCCATAAACGAGAGTTTTAAAAGAGCTTTGAATCCATCCCCCATAAAAGATAATGGTAATGGTTTTTCAACGTTCTCAAGTAGAACATACAACTCTCTTTCTGGCTCTCTGATATCTTCGAAATATGGAATCCTATTTTTTAATATATCAAGAACTTCTGCTAAATTCTTTGTGTTCACCAATCTTTTATAAAGTTCCGAGGCATCCGCATTGATAGTAGAGGAATTAATAATCAGAGGAATTTTATAATTAGAAAAAATGTCCTTTTCCGAAATAGGAATCTCCCCTATGTAATTATCCATTGATATATATAAAGATGTTAACTGATCGTCAAATTTTGAAACTAAAAACAGTTTTTCAGACTTGATTAATTCGTTTTTGTAAGCTTCTATATCAGAATCAAGTTTTTCAGATAGGTTTTTCAACAAATTCTCTAATTCCATTCTTTCTTCGATTCTTTCTTTTATATCACTTTTTTTATATAACTGTTCCAATTCAACTAATTTACGGGTAAGAAGATATAATTCCTCAGAAGATTTGTAAGATGTTCTTGGACCGATTCTGCCTTTCAGTGGACGGCGAGGATAGTAGATTAAATTATCCATCTTTGATATTCTATTAACAAAATTTAAAAACAAATCAGCAATTCCTTCAGGATATTCTTTACTAGAATACAGCAATTCTAATATTAGTTTGTGGTTATCATATAGTAACAATTCAATTCTTGATTGTTGTTTACCCTGAGTTATTAAATATCGATTATTATTTATATTATCGTTATCTATAACAATATCAGTTAATTTGGTATCAAGAATGTCTTTAAAATTGTCTAAAGAAGATATTGCCATCCAAATTGATTCTAATACGGATGATTTGCCCGTATTGTTTGGGCCCACTAAAATGTTTACTGATCCACAAGGAAATTGAATTTCCTCAAGTCCTTTATAATTATTAATCTTAATGTCTTTGATAATTTCCATGAAATTCCTTTATTATTTAATTCTTATGAGAAAGACTCTCAAAGATACCTTATTATCTTATAATTAGAAATACTATTTCATAAGCATTTTGATAAAGATTTTAGATAATTTTATTACATGAGTCTCTTTTTACTCCTAAACTTTGCAGTATCACGTGTATCTCCTCATCTTGACGGTCAATTATTGTATCCGTGCCAAGCCCTGCGCCCCACCCCTGGCGCGCCGCCTTCGGTTCTTCCAGCCGCATCCCCGATGGGACAGCGCGCCAGGAAGGTTGGGCGATAACGCGCCGGCTGCGGTGATGCGGGACGACAGAGATATCAAAAATGAATGTAACGGCACCATCCACCAACGTTAATATCCCACAATTCGGTTCTGCTCCTGTACGAAGAGAACGGGAAATGTGATGCTGCGAAGCATACTACATCATTACAGGTCTAAAGGTCGGTTTCTTTCCAGAATTCTAACTCATCAGGATCGTGAGCCAACAACCAACAAATAACAGCCACATCAAAATCTGACCATCTTTCCCTATAATTATTCAATTTTGCAATATCTTCCTTTAAACCATTGAGTCTATTTTTTATTTCTGGTATCTCTTTTATCCCATCTTCTTCCGAATAATTCATGATTCCTTTAATCTTCTTATCTCCCATAATCACCTGTCTGCCATGACCTGTATCTCAAGCCCGGTATGCGGCTGAAATGATTAATATCCCTGGTTATGAGTTCATCATTGTTTGATAAAACGATTCCCCCTATAAGGACGTCCATAGGGTCAACGGGTCTTCCTGAATTCATTAATTTTGCCTGAATTTCCCCGGCTTTTAACGCTGCATTTCTATCGAATTCCAGTATGCCAAGAGATTTCAGTAAAATGTTAATTTTTGAAATATTTTCTTCTGGTCTTGCAGAACAATTTGCTCCATAATAAAGTTCAAAAACATTTATGATTGTTGTTTTTGGATTTTGAAAAGAGTCCGCTACTATCGAAATTCCAGGCTCATCATTGAGAAGATCTATTAAAAAATCAGTGTCAAGCACTGTCATAGCTTTAGCCTGTTAAATCTTGTGCTCTTTAAATGCCTAATATCAAGCGCTGCTTTTTTAAATTTTTCATCTTTTATCATCCCGGCAAACTCACTGAGTTTTCTTTTTCGCAGAGGTGCAGTGATGCGCTTTATAAGTTCAGTAAAGCTTTCACCTTCTTTTTTAAGTGCTGCGAGGGCTTCATATGCTTCTTCCGAGATTGTCAATGTTTTATGTGCCATATTATTAAATGTATTCTTAAGTGTATTTAAAACTTTTTCATGACCTGATGGACGCGAGAAGCTGATAGTCCGGAAGTATTAGCGTATATGCTGAAATCATTGTGGACGTCGGATATCGGGAATCACAGACCAAAAGCCTGAAAACGCGATAGAAGCGGACGGCGCTCCAGGAGCAGGGTTGGGAAAGACACGCCGGATAATGTGCACGTAATCACAGTTTTCTATTCGTAATGAGAATAGAACTTGTTATATCCTTGCATCGGAATCGTCACGACAACTTATTCTGATTCAACCCTCGGCGCCAGCATATAACTGACATCTCCGTGCCCATCTGCGATCTTGAACCTTATCTTCAAAGGATAATCCCTTCCAACATCGATCGAAACTTCCGGGGTTTTCCCAGCTATCCTGCTTATATCCGTAAGATAATCAAGCGAGAACAGGGACTTGGCTTCTCCGGGTTTGAGTTCTACGAGCTGGTCTTTTGTCATCTCAAGCTGGACATTATCAGTATCTCCCTCAGCTTCCATGAAAAAAACCTCCCCTCTGACGCCTATGGACATGTAATCGCTCACCTTTTCAGCAGCTTTCACTGCTCTTTTCAAGTCTTCCCCGCGTATCACGATATGCGCAGGAAGATCAAGCGACGGGACTTTAGGTTCTTTCCTGATAGATGACGGGTCAAGCAGGGACATGGTATATGAAAGCCCGCGCATCCTGAGAATTAATTTGTGTGCAGTCTCGTCAAGGTCAAGTTCGATGCCGTCCCCCTTATCAGCCATTTCCATTATTCCATTAAGTTTGGTCAGGTCGATCCCCAGTTCGCCGTCTGTCGCTTCAAAAGAATCAAAAGCATCCCTTGCAAGGTCAAGACTGACCATTGCCACATTGGCAGGGTCAACAGCTCTGACAGAGAACCCTTCCGGGCTAAGTTTGAGTTTTGCTTCTTCCACCAGGGTAGATACGGATTCAATCGCTTCCTTCAATTTTTCTGCACCAATTACTGCCTTGAACATTTTCAGCCTCCTCCATTCATTATAATCCATTCTATTAATAAATTATCCTGTCATCTAATAGGCGATACTTTCATATCTAACTTCCGCTTTTATAATAAAAAATGACCGGACGCCCCTTAGATATCGCACTTACGCAGGTTGAAGCTGGAAGCAACATGGAAGAGCTTTATGAGAATATCTGTACGCTAACAAGCGAACCCGAACTGTCTTTTAATTACGCTGCAACAGAAGACCTCAGGAAATGGGGATTTTCAGAGGGATGTTTCACATGCCTGCTGCAGGATAAAAAAGATGTATTTATCCAGGCTATTGCCACTTATTCAGACAGGGAAGGCGCGAACAATGCGTATAATGCAAACGTGGATTATCTGAAAAAAAATGATTATGGGAGTCCTGTTAAAACAAGGACGCTTGGTGAATCATCTGTCCTTTTCAAGAAGATACAGAGCGATGGGTTTGTCTATAATTTCATATTTCTCAAAAATACGGTTCATGCAGCTCTCAGTGGAAAGTATAAAAAAGATAAACCTGACAATATCAGGCATATTCTTGAACTTGCAGAAAAAATTGACAGAAAAATCCCGCAGGTCTGACCTTAAAAA
>CABMHZ010000200.1 GCA_902386115.1 uncultured archaeon
CTGCGACCTTTACTTCACAGACCCGTTTATCCCCGAACCTTGAGGGTATATCTTTTGTCGCTCCGATCTCGATGACTTTAATTGTAGCATTAACATTTTTTGAGTTTTCATTTAGGTCATTTATTTTAAAATTTGTAGCTGTAGGGGTTTCGTCCATGATAATTCCTTGTTTGATTTTTAACTTTCCTCGACCATTTCGCAGATGTAATTGTATCTGTTCTTTGAGTTAGAAGAAGTAAATACCCTTATGTCAGTGTATTTAATATACTTTCCGTATAGGGTAAATAATAGTGAAAACGAAAACACTCTTTTTTTCTACTGGCATAACCTGTGCACATAAATCCTATACATTTTCACATTGTCAGCGTAATATTAATATACATGAAAATAATAGATTAAACGCGATAGGATTATTTGGATAAATTAATGGATAGGAATAATGAACCAAAAAGAGTTTGAAGACTTAGGGAAAGAAATCTGGATACGATTATTCCAGAACAATGAACAACCTCTTAATGAACAGACTATATTGAAAAATGGAAATGTGAACATCACTCAACAGACAAATGAACAAACCCCCGATGAACGGATAGAGTATATTGAACACAGGACGAATAAGAAATTCTAAAAATAAACTGTTATTCGCCCTGCAAAAATCAAAACTCAAATTCCAGCCCGTCATACCCGAGTGGCCATTTTTTAACAGCTTCGTCATGCGGAGGAAACATATGGCTTAGATGAGTGAGTACGGTTTTTTTCGCGCCCAGATGCGATGCAAGTTCCATTGCTTCCTGTGAGTTCATGTGTTTGCTGATTTTTCCCACCGGCGGGATTATGGCATCTGCAATGAGAAGATCGGGTTCCATCATAAATTCAAGTGTTTTTTCGGGAATATCCCGCGCCGTATCCCCGGTGATTACAAGTTTGCTTTTCCCATCTGTGATTATCACGCCTGCGGTTTCCTCCAGAGGCGGATGACTGACCTCCACAAGCATCATTTCAAGACCTATCAGTTCGAACGGTGCGTAGAAGTTAAGATCATGCCTCACAGGCTTCATGAAAAACAGGTAGTTAAGGATATAATCAAGCGTGGTCGTGAGTCCATAGACTTTCACCCCGCTCTGGATGCGGTGAAAATCGCCAAAGCCGGCATAATGGTCGTAATGAGGGTGCGTCCAGATCACCCCGTCAATGTGGCTGATGCCTTTTTTCAGGAACTGCCACCGGAGATCAGGACTGGTGTCAATAAGTATCCTGCCGTACGAAGACTCAACGAGCACGGAAAAACGCATCCTCCTGCTTTTACCCCCCGCGTGCGCATCCATGCAGGCTGGACAGGAACATCCTATTTTGGGTGTTCCCACCGCGTCCCCCGTCCCCAGCAGGGTTATTTTCATTCGGTTTCGTCCTTTGTTTTGATCGCTATCCTCTTATTGAACTCATCTATCCCGCCAAGAAGATCCTTCTGCGTCAGAACTGTTCTTTCAGTGATAAGACTGGTAAGTACAGCCTCCCTTACGATCAGTCGCAGATCTGAGCCCGAATATCCCTCGGACTTGCGGGCTATCTCATCAGTATCAAATGTGCCTTCTATTTCCCGCAGCACGATATCAAGGATTTTCTTACGCATATCCCGGTCGGGCAGCGTGAAATTAACGATCTCATCAAACCGCCTCCAGGCTGCATGGTCAAGTATCGAGGGGTGGTTGGTCGCTCCTATAAGAAGTACGCCGTCCTCAACAAGGCTTATCTCATCGATGGCTTTTAGCAGGGTGTTAACTGCTCTTTTCAGGGCGGCATGTTCATCCGTTGCCCTTGCTTTTGCGACAAAATCAAACTCGTCGATAAAGAGAATGCAGGGACTCAGTCGTTTTGCAAGGTCAAAGACCCGGTCTATGTTCTTCGCTGTTTCGCCCAGGTACTGGTCTGCTATCTGTGAGAGTTTGACCTCAACTATCGGGATGTTAAGTTTTCCAGAGAGCGCGCGGGCAACGGAGGTCTTTCCCGTGCCGGGCGGACCGACGAAAAGGAGTTTTCCTATCTCGCAAAGACCGATCCTCTTCAGGTAGTCGCGGTACTGGATAGCCTTCATGATCTTCTGTATCTCGGCTTCCTGTTCTTTTGTCAGGACAAGATCATTTATATTCTGCTTTATATCCTCAGGTGACACGATATGGACGAGCCTGAGCATTTCCTCCGATCCTTTCTCCGTTTCTATGGATTTGATGAGAGAATTTATCCACTCGCGCCCGCTCTCTTTTGGCTGGTTGGATGCCTTTGCCTTATCATAGCTTACGGGAAGCGAGTCGTAATTCTCAAAGAAGGATGCCAGCACGGGATTGCCATTGATCCTTTCGACCGCTTCGGCATGCTTTGAAAACCATTTCGTTCCGAGGTCGAATACTGTGAGTTTTATCTGCGAACCGAACTCTTCGAACTCAAGAAAAGGCAATGCCTTCGTGTTAGATTTTACATCCTCAAGACCATAGATGGACTTTATGTCCCCTTCTGTGACATAGACGGGACGCTTCACGGTTTTTTCTTTTTCGTTCCAGTAATGTTTTCGTATTTTCTGCGGCAGGTCATCAACGCCCAGTTTGTCAGACTGGTTGTACAGATGAGCTGTCAGCACAAGTTCCGTTATTAATAACTTAGCATCAGTCATATTGAACTTCATCATTAGGTCATCAAATATGATATACTTTTCTCAAAGAATAATTTCAGGACTCTGCACAAAGAATATTTTCATGAAACGGGCTTAAAAAGGATATGCCACTACGTAAAGCATAAATACCTTAATGCAATTGTGGATATTCATCATTATTGATTGTTTAAAATTAATATAATTATTCTGTTATCGGAGAAAAAAGAAATGAAAGAAATAAGGATACACGGACGCGGCGGGCAGGGTTCTGTGACCGCAGCCGAACTTCTGGCAGTGGCTGCTTTTGAGGACGGGAAATACAGCCAGGCTTTCCCGGCATTTGGCGTGGAACGAAGAGGTGCTCCGGTAATGGCTTTTGTGCGCCTTGACGATAAACCCATACGCCTTCGCAGCCAGATATATGAACCCGATTATGTTATCGTGCAGGATGCGACACTCGTTGATGTGGTCGATGTCGCGCGGGGCGCCAAGCCCGAAGGGATAATCCTTATCAACACTGAAAAGAGCCCTGAACATTTCAAACTCGAAACAAAGGCGTCGGTAAAAACTCTTGACGCCACAAAACTTGCTATGGACTTTATCGGGAAACCGATAGTAAATACCACGCTTATCGGGGCTTTTGCAGGTGTTTCCGGTCTTATCAGGACGGAATCCATAAAGAACGCAGTGATGGAAAGGTTCCCCGGGAAAGTCGGTGAAAAAAATGCTGCGGCTATCCAGGCTGCTTATGACATGATGGAGGCGCAGCGATGAAATTAATAATCAAGGCGGTTGTAAAGCCGGGCAGCACCCGTGCCAATAAGACGGGCGCTTGGAGGTCGTTCATGCCCGTATTTGACCATAAGCTGTGCAGTAAATGCGGAATCTGTGCAATGTACTGCCCCGAAGGTGTGGTGAACAAGCTTGAGAATGGGTTTTTTGAACCTGATTATGAATACTGCAAAGGCTGCGGTATCTGCGCAAACGAGTGTCCGAAGAAAGCAATAGTAATGGTACTGGAGGGAAAATGAGGAAAAGAATGGTCGTTGTTGAAGGTTCCTATGCCGTTGCGCATGCTGTCAAGATATGCAAACCCAACGTCATATCCGCCTACCCGATAACCCCGCAGACTCACATCGTGGAAGACCTTGCGCAATTTACGGCTGACGGCGAGATGAACTGCGAATACATGAACGTCGAGTCCGAATTCTCTGCAATATCTGCACTCATAGGAGCCAGCGCAGCAGGCGCTCGCACGTATTCCTCCACTACGTCACAGGGACTTGCTCTCATGCATGAAGCGCTGTTCAATGCCTCAGGAATGAGGCTTCCCATAGTAATGACAGTTGTGAACAGGGCATTATCTGCCCCGATCAATATCTGGAATGACCAGCAGGACTCGATATCACAGCGCGACACCGGCTGGATACAACTGTATGCCGAGGATGTCCAGGAGTCAGCGGATATGACACCGCAGCTTTACAAGATAGCAGAAGACGAAGATGTTTTACTTCCTGCAATGGCATGCATGGATGGCTTCATACTATCGCATGTCTATGAACCCGTAATACTGCTTGAGCAGAGCCTGACTGATGAATTCCTGCTTCCGTATGACCCTGAGTTCGTGCTTGACCCGAAAAATCCCATGTCTTTTGGGGCTTTCGCCGATCCGAGCACATACACTGAGTTCAGGTACAAACAGGAAAAAGCCATGGGCGTTGCATTAAATAAGATAGAAGAAGTCGCCCGCGAATTCAGCGAGAAATATGGCAGGTTTTATGGCGGGCTTATCGACGGTTATATGCTTGATGACGCCGAGACCGTCATTATGGCGATGGGGTCTGTGATAGGTACGATAAAGGATACGATTGATATGCTTCGGAAACAGGGAGAGAAAGTTGGTCTTCTCAAGGTAAGATCGTTCAGACCTTTCCCGGCTTATGAAATAAGGAAGGCGCTAAAGAACGCAAAAGTGGTCATAACGCTTGATAAGAACATATCCGTCGGCAAGAACGAGGGAGCGCTTTGCACCGAGGTAAAAGCGTGCCTGTACAATAAGGATAATCATGTCCCCGTCATCGGATTCATGCTGGGGCATGGAGGGCGCGACATCCCTGTCAGTACAATACTTAAAATTATCAACAAGTCAAAACTGGTCGAAAAGGGAATATTTATAGAAAGCGAATTCGCCGACCTGAGGGAGGATCTGGCATGAGCCTCCTTAAACCCGGTCACCGCGGATGCGCCGGATGCTGCGACGCCCTTGCAGGGAAATTCGTGCTTGATGCGCTGGGTGAGGACTGTATAGTCGTCAGTCCCACGGGCTGCCTTGAGGTTTTTACTACTCCGTATCCGGAATCTGCCTGGGGCGTGCCCTGGGTACATTCGCTCTTTGAGAACGCAGCAGCAGTTGCTTCGGGTGTTGATGCGGCTCTTAAGGCTATGGGAAAAAAGAACAACACCAAGATCGTAGCCATAGGAGGCGATGGTGCCACGATGGATATCGGATTGCAGGCAATATCCGGTGCTTTCGAGCGCGGGTGTGATTTTACCTATATCTGCGTGGATAACGAAGCGTACATGAACACGGGTATCCAGCGAAGCAGCGGCACGCCGGCGTACGCAAGCACCACCACAAGCCCGGCAGGAAAGGTATCACTCGGAAACACGCTTAATAAGAAGAATATGCCTGCTATCATAGCGGCGCACGGTTCCCCGTATGTGGCGACAGCCTCTGTGGCGTATGCGCCCGATATGATAAAAAAAGTAAAGAAAGCAGCAAATACAAAAGGTCCGACCTATGTGCACGTCCATGCGCCATGCTGTTGATACAGCGTTGTGGCCGCTTTATGAAATGGAGAATGGAGAGATCACAGCCGTCAGGAAGATAAAGAACCGGAAGCCAGTGGAAGAATATCTTAAGGCGCAGGGCAGGTTCAAGCATCTGTTCACGATGCCCGGCGGCGCGGATGTAGTAAAGAAGATACAGGATACCGCTGACTGGAACGTGAAGCATTTTGGTCTTGAGTGAGAATTAACAGTATTTCATTTTTTCCGTAGTTACTCTCTAAAACTCCAGCATCGTCTTCTGGAACGGGTCTTCCACGGCATTGGCAAGTACCTTGAAATTATTTTTTATCCTTTTCATGATATTCGCCCTGAGATCAGCGTCAGGATACAAATACTTCGGATCCTTTATGACTTCCATGCACGTCAGATCGAATAACCCTATTTGGAGTTACCCTGTTTTTCCATTCCTTGATCTCTATCCCTACCACATAGAACCTTTCTGACCGCTTATAGACCGCAATTATGTCAGCCAGATTGCATGCGCTCTCCCTGCACAGGAACGGCTTGAGATGCATCTCTGATGTCTGAAATACCGGGACGCCATGGCGGGTGATGGCGCTGACGATGGCATTGGAGTTTATGGTCGTTCCGAAGCTTGAGAAGTGCATCATATCAAGCAGGGAGTTTTATGAGATAAGGATTAAGGTAAGAGCTATGTGAAAGTATTGAATGACATCGTTTTCATGATTAGTTTCACACTGCTTGGATTGTCCCTATATACCATCACGGTTATCTTTAATCAGAGGTGACTACTATGGATTTATTCTGGAACGGTCTTGCAAGGCGCGCATCCGAGCATACATGGAATGAAAGGAGAAGCCAGTTCAGCAAGGTTCATGAAATAGTTATTCAGGATATTGAAGCGCAGAAGCAGTCTGAATCAAAGTTGTCAAGTTGATATGGCAAGATTCAATAATGTTTTGCTGCAATTGCGAATAAAGGCGATAATATGACCGAAAATCTCTTAAAGATAAATGAAATATCCCAGGTGCCTTAAATCATGGGATCAGATATAAGGAAAGCAACATCGGCAGACTTAAAGGATATTAAAAAGATTCTCTCCTTTTACTGCCTTGACACGGAAAAGGTTGAAAAGAACCTGCCTGAATTCATCATAGCAGTGACGGACGGAAAAATAGTTGGATGCGCCTGTCTTGACGTGGGTGACATTGTTGAACTCAGGTCGATCGCTATTCTTCCATCTTATCGCAACATGGGTACAGGCAGCGCGCTCGTTGATGTTCTCTTAAAACGCGCCTCAGAGCTTACGGATGCGGTCTATCTCAGGACTACATCGCCAGTCTTTTTTGAGAAGAAAGGGGCGAACAGACTTGATGACGGAGAAAAAAAGATAATCTGGAATGAATGCGATGTGTGCGATAAATTCAAAATCTGCAAGCAGACGTTGATGAAATTTGATTTAAAGAAAACCTTATAATGTATGGAATGTAATTATTAATAATATATAAAGGTCGTGAATGATTGTTCAGGAGATTTCTGGAATCTTATATAGAGGTCTGCAATAATATCGTTACTGAATCTGCAAATTCAGTATTGATGTTTGAAGCGGGGGAACAGGCTGCGGCGAACCTGAAATATGAAAGGATCGAGGATTGCGTTATAGAATTTGAAAAAGACAACATAGTAATGTCTATCGAAAGATCAGAAAACAAAGTGTTGTTCAGGGTAAAAGGGATCGTTTATGATAAAAAATGCAAATACTGCGATATACTAAGAGGATTTTTCGGAGAGCTTGCAAGAAAACACATTGACAAGAAATATTATTGTAAAAAAAGGGGTGAATGCTCTCTTGAGGGTGCGAATGAATGCGTTTTCATCGCGGAGATGATTGAATGAAATGCGTATTCCGGGATGTAATGTTTCCTGGGTTTTTTTAATGTTGCACCGTAATCCAAAGGTGTGAAATGCCAAAAACCCTGGACGTAACTCTCAGCGATATCGAATACGAGATCCTGAAACGGATGACTCTGGTTGAGGGAGAGGACGGCGAAAAACTCAGGAATCTTTTTAGGTATTACATATTCAATTTACCGGATCTCAAATCAGCAGAATATGCGTTAAAAAGGGTGGAAAAAAAGGAAGAGATAGATTCTCATCTTCGTGATGTTTGGGGTGCGTATGAGCTTGTGGATAATCCAACTGAGGTCTGGAATGAGGATAAAATAAAAAAATTAGCAGGCGACCTGATCGAGATAAATGTCCTTTTAAAGACCGGAGATAAACAATATATTCCATCCAACAAGTTCAGAAGCCTGTTCAAAATGATCCTTCACGATGTTGCAACAGAATCCAGGGAAATGGATGAATATTCGGCAGCGTGCGTGGCGACAGTGCAGTTACTGATGGAATTCGGGGGAGGAGTGCTGAACAACGACACCATCAGGGATGGAACTATTTTCCTTAATGAAGGCTGGATGTTCGTTTATGCCACTGCTATGAAGAATGCAAGGGCGTTCATGAAAACCAAAAAGTTGTTCCCCGAGGAGGCGCCGATTGCAAATCCTGTCAAATAATTATAATATTCATGACGGAACAATGAAGTTTCCGGCAAGAACATTTATCCATGCGATACAATTAAGTTAAGATAATTTATAAATGCTGAAAAACAAATCCTGATATTGAGGGGATATTATAATGGATGAAATCACACTAACCGTAGCAAAAGCATACCCGAACGATTCCGGAAGAGGGATCGCGCGGCTTGACCCGCACACGATGATGGTGCTGCAGCTCACACCAGGCGACATAATAGAACTCGAAGGAAAAAGGCGCACTTCGGCAAAGGTCTGGCGCGCCGACCGCATTGACTGGGACCAGGATATCATACGCGTTGATGGCTTTATCAGGCAGAACGCAGGCGGCGGCATCGGAGACCGTGTAAAGATAAGAAAAGCAGATGTCAAGATCGCTAACAGGATCGTCCTTGCGCCGCCTGAAGGCACATCCATACAGTTCGGGGGCGAAGCCGAGGATATGGTAAAGCGGCAGATAATGAAACGCTCAATGGTCAAAGGGGATATTATACCTGTCATGAGCACAATGGCGCATCCCTTCCTGGGGCGGGTCGTAACAGGTCAGACCATTCCGCTTATCGCTATTGAGGCTGAACCCGAGGGCATACTGCTTATTACGGAAGCTACTGAAATAAAGCTCAGGGACAAGCCCGTGGTCCAGGAAGTGATAGGCACGGGCATAACTTATGAAGATATAGGCGGTCTCTCGGATGAAATTCAGCGGCTTCGCGAGATGATAGAACTTCCCATGAAGCATCCTGAAGTATTTGAAAAACTCGGCATTGAATCGCCGAAGGGAGTTCTGATGTACGGTCCTCCTGGAACGGGAAAAACGCTAATCGCGCGGGCTGTCGCCAATGAATCAGGCTCCAACTTTTTCTCCATAGCAGGACCCGAGATAATGAGCAAGTATTACGGAGAAAGTGAACAGAGGCTTCGGGAACTGTTCGAGCAGGCGAATAAGGAAGCCCCTTCCATTATATTCATTGATGAACTTGATTCCATAGCCCCTAAAAGAGAAGAAGTAACGGGAGAAGTTGAACGCCGGGTAGTCGCACAGCTTCTTACAATGATGGACGGGCTTGAGGAACGGGGTCAGGTCGTGGTAATTGGTGCCACGAACAGGATAGATGCTATTGACCCGGCTCTGCGCAGACCCGGCAGGTTCGACCGCGAGATCGAAATAGGAGTTCCGAACAGGAACGAAAGGGTGGAAATATTGCAGATCCATACGCGCGGCATGCCGCTTTCGGAAGACGTCAGGCTTGATGACATTGCAGATATCACTCACGGGTTCGTGGGCGCAGACCTGTCATCGCTTGCCAGGGAAGCGGCAATGAAAGCCCTGCGGAGATACCTTCCACAGATCAAGCTCGATGAAGCGGTTCCCCGCGAGATACTCAACAGCATGCAGGTCACGGTCAGTGATTTTGATGCTGCTCTCAAGGAAGTCGAGCCGTCCGCAATGCGCGAAGTGCTTGTCGAGATCCCCGAGGTATCCTGGGATGATGTGGGCGGTCTTGATGATGCGAGGCAGGAAATAATTGAGGCGGTCGAATGGCCTATCAAGAACCCTGAGAAATTTGAAAGAATGGGCATCAAACCTCCGAAAGGGGTATTGCTTTACGGTCCTCCCGGGACAGGCAAAACGCTTCTTGCAAAGGCTATAGCGAACGAGAGTTCTTCCAACTTTATAAGCATAAGGGGTCCCCAGCTTCTCTCAAAGTGGCTTGGAGATTCGGAAAAAGCCATCCGCGACGTTTTCAAGAAAGCCCGACAGGTGGCTCCCTGTATCCTTTTCCTTGACGAACTTGACGCGATAGCTCCTATCAGGGGGATGGAGATGGGTTCAAAGGCTTCTGAGCGGGTAGTCAACCAGCTTCTTACTGAACTTGATGGTGTTGAAACCCTCAAGAATGTCGTGGTAATAGCGGCGACCAACAGACCTGAGATAGTTGATCCTGCACTCATCCGTTCAGGCAGGTTTGACAGGCTTGTCTTCGTCGGACCTCCGGGCAGGGACGGCAGGATAGAGATATTCAGGATACATTTAAAAAATCTTGCTAATGAAACACATGTGTTCAACTGGGATAACGTTCCTGGAAATGATAACATCAAACTGATAAAGTTCCTCAAGGATGATCTTGGTATCAGCCACCAGGAGTCTGTGAAGGTCACAAGGAATGAAACTGATAAAACCATCCGCGTAATCAATGAAGAAAGGTTCGTGGATATTTCGCGTAATGAAACCGGGGAACTCGCAGTTTTTAAATTCAATGACGGACGAACTTATAATCTGCGGGTAAGAAAAGATAACGGAAGGAGTAATGTTTATGATGAAAAGAAGCTTTCCGATGATGTGAACATAGAAGAGCTTGCAGACCTTACGGAGAATTACGTAGGAGCTGACATAGAATCGCTTTGCAGGGAGGCTGTAATGCTTGCGCTGCGTGAAGATTTCAATATCAGGAAAATAGAAATGAGACATTTCCGCACTTCATTGAAGAAGGTCAGGCCTGCGCTCGTGGAAGGAATGATTGAATATTATGAGAAGCTGCAGGAGCAGTTCAAGGGCGGAACAAAGCAGGAACAGAAGTCTTATATAGGTTACAGGTAAAAATAACATGGTTTAAGGAAATTGTTCATCAAGGGATTACTATGGCAAAGATACTGGCAAAAAATTTAGCAAATAAAAGGGTAATGCTTACAGATGGCTCGGAACTTGGTATAGCAAGCAACGTAATTATGGAATCAAAGACTGGCGATCTTTTATATCTGACGGTGAAGCCCAACAGCTTGATAGATATCTCGAAATATAAATCCCAGGAGAATTACCTGTTGATACCGTTCGAGGCTGTAAGGGCTGCAAAGGATTATGCCATAGTTGATAAAAAGATGATAACAGGCAGCGATATGGATTGATCCGTAATTTTTTTGGAAGGCTATGGTTTGAGCAGTGAGCTAAAGATAACAGTAATCTGTTCAACGGAGGACCGGGCAAGCCGGAATATCAAAAATAATCTTTTAGCGCTTCGAAAATGGGAGCATGTAAGTACTGAGCCATATAACGTTTTTGAATTTAAGAATTTCAGGCTCGTAGAGATAAAAGATCATCTCATATATCAGGACGGACTGGACAGGAAATTGCATGAATGCGGTTTCCCGGCAAGTCTTCTTATTTTTGCATCCAAACACAGGAGCAAAGACGCAAGGGCAATCCTTACTGTCCATTCCACGGGGAACGTTGATGAAGCAAAATTCGGTGGTCTCAAAAAACATCTCGCCGCTTCATCCCCGCAGGCAGTTCGGTCGCTGCTTCGCTCACTTAAATTGCTGGCAGAGAACGAAGAGTACGATGTCACACTTGAATGCACACATCACGGACCAAGTGATATTGACGTGCCGGCAGTTTTTATAGAAATAGGAAGCAATGAGGAGCAGTGGCTTGATGAATCGGCAGGCAGGATCGTTGCAGAGGCGATCCTTTTGTACAGGGAAACCGATTCGCCGGTAGCTGTGGGATTCGGAGGGACTCATTATGCTCCGAGGCAGACCGCGCTGATATTTGAGACCGATGTTGCTTTCGGTCATATTTTCCCCACTCATGCGCTTGATTCCCTGGATGAGGAATTGATACACCAGGCATTTATACGATCAAAAGCCGACTTTGCTTACTTTGACAGGAAATCCATGAATGCACAGCAGCGCGAAAGACTTGGCGCAATAATAGAACGTGCAGGATTTGAAGTCCTCAAGGAAAGCGATATCAGGGACATGGATGGAGTCCCCTGGCAGTTCTGTATGCAGTTGCGGCAGAAGGTTAAAGAGATATGCCCGACGGGACGCGCAAGGATCACGAACGGAATAAAATGCGAATGCCAGAGTTGTATCTGCCCGAAAGTGAAAATAGCGCGTATCAGTCCTGCCCTTCTGTCCGAGGCTGAAAAACTTGATAAGGAGCGGCTCAAAAAATTCATTTGCGACCATAATATCGCCTATATCGAATATGAGGACGGCAGGTTCGCGCATGTCCTGATAGGACTGGACAGCAACTGTGCAAGACTTGCAGCTGAAGAATTGACCGCAGAATGCATTGATATAATTAGAAAGGAGTATGAGGTTAATTTGAAAAAGGGGATACTTCAGATAATAGAAAAAAAGTTCAACCCTTCGCGGGCAAGATCATTCGGAATAATGGAAGGTCCGCTCTTTGGAAGACTGGCAAGGGGAGAGTCTGTAATGCTTGATGGAAAAACTATAAATCCCGAAATGGTATATGAAATAAATATAAGAACAATCAAGTTGAATTATGATTAGGAGATCGAGGATTAAATATGGAATCAATTATATCTGAGGCGATAGCCAGAGCCGGAGAATCCAGAATGCCCACAGTCGGTGAGTCTGATGAAGAACTTCTGCAAATATTGCAGGAACTAAAAACGAATATCGTTGTGATCGGATGCGGGGGGTCGGGTTCGAATACGATCCAGAGGATGCTTGAGGAAGGAATACTTGGAGCAGACCTGTTTGCCGTTAACACCGATGCGCAGCATCTGCTGAATATCAAGGTCAGGAATAAGATCCTTATCGGCAGGAGCAGGACACGGGGACTTGGCGCAGGTAGCATGCCTCAGATAGGACAGGATGCGGCGCAGGAATCCAAAGCCATGATAGAAAAGGCAGTGGGAAATGCGGATATGGTTTTCATAACATGCGGTCTGGGCGGCGGGACCGGCACAGGCGCAGCTCCCGTTGTGGCTGAAGTTGCACGTGAAGCTGGCGCCCTGAGCATTGCGGTTGTCA